>JAHEIA010000385.1 GCA_024639625.1 Chromatiales bacterium | reverse complement strand
CGTCCAGGGTCGCCTGGATGCTGCTCTGCCCCTGCGCCAGAGTCAGGGTCTGGTCCGGACCCGCGTCGGCGACCGGCGGATCATTCGGCACCGGCGCCGGGTTGACGGTGATCCGCACCGTGTCCTGTCCGCTGCTGGCGCCTTCATTGTCGGTCACCACCAGGCTGAAGCTGTGGGTTCCCTGCCCAAGGATCACCGTGGGGTTCTGCACGTCGGCCGGGTTCGGGCTGCCGCTCCAGTTGTACGCAGCAACGCTGCCGTCCGCATCCGACGACCCGCTGCCGTCCAGGGTCACCTGGATGCTGCTCTGCCCCTGCGCTAGGGTCAGGGTCTGGTCCGGACCCGCGTCGGCTATTGGAGACTCCTTACCGCCGCCCGGGGCCTTGGGTGAACAATCGGCAGACGCGGCGCGTACCTCCAATTCCGCGAACTGGCCGTCCGACTGGGTCGCGCGTATGCGGCAGGGTGGCGGAGACGGCTGACTGACGCGGACGAACCAGGAGCCGCTTCGGCTGCTGGCGTCGTCGCTACCCAGGACCTGGGAGTCGTTGTAGGCGTTGACCACGGCTACGTTTGAATCAGGTGTCGCAGAACCAAAGACGTACAGCCTGTTCCGCGAATCACTCCACTGCGCCCTAGAGATGCTGATGCCCTCGGACCAGGCGTGGCTGGCGCCCAGCAGGCTGATAGCCCCGAGCAGAAGAACGCCGAGTCCGGCGAACCTGCGTGCGGGGGCGGTACGGGGAACGTCTCTCATTGCCAACCTCCAATGAATATTCGGATGTATTCGGCCATAGCTACGCTGGCGGCTATAGCGAGTCGCAAGAACTCGGGGGTACAACTCCTTGGGGGGACTGCGGGGACTGCTCCGGGAGGCGCGTTGCAACGTGCAGCCTCAATGCGACTTACCGTACCCGTCTTGTCATTGACAATCCGTAACCAAAGTCCCAAGTTTTCTGAGGGATCTCCTAGCCAGCGTGACCTTGGTCACAAATCAGGGATTGCGAATATCACAGAGAACTGACATACGGGATCGGACACCGTCTCGGGAAGAGGTATTGCGTAGACCTTTTGGAGGGGGAGCTGGACCAGAAAAGCTGGTCGACGAGCCACCAACTGAATCAAGGAGAGGGGCGTACGCTGTTGAGGCCGACGAAGCTCCCTCCATTGTCCTCCGCGAGCTTTCGCATGAGGGCGGCAAAACGCACCACGTTGGCCGAGAGTCCCCCCTGGGCGAAGAGCACCGGGAAGCCGATCGCATGGATCCGAACACGCCGCCGACCGCTGCCGTCGGCGCGGTTCAAACGAGCTACGGTGTCGACCACCTGTTGGATCGAGCCGCGGGCGAAGTCGTCTCCGAATACGTACAGGCTGATGCGCTTGTCGGAAGCAAAGAAACGACGGATCGCCGCCTCGATGCCCTCGACCGGGCTGGAATTGGAAAACGGCGCCCAACCGGCGAGCCGCTGAACAATCGCCCGTCGTCGCGCCGGTGTATCCGGAATCCACCGCCCCTGGTACTGGGAGAACATGTAGTCCCCCATGTCGTTCAGGACCTGGATCCCCTTGACCTGGGGGTAGATCCGCAAGACCTCCTTGACCTTTTTGAGAACCAAAGGCCAGGCGTTTTGCTGCATCGATCCGGAGGTGTCGATGATGAAGACCACATATTCACTGTCGACTGGAACCCCACCGATGGTCGCATCCGTTCTCGGTCTTCGGTAGCCAGCCCCGAGCAGGCGGCGCGTCTCCTCCGAGAGTTGCTGTCGCGCGGTGTCGAGCTGGCTCGCGATGATGGTTTGGGCCTCCAGCGTATTCCTGGTCGACGCAAACTCGCCGCGAACGGCGGAGAGGTCCCCCTTGAGCCGCGCAAGCTTTTCCTTGACTGCGGAGAGCTGCTGCTGCCGTTCGCTCAGGTCGCGGTTCAGGACTACGGTTTCGCCGCGTAGCTGATGCCGTTCCCACTCCAACTTCTGCACCAGACCGGTCAGATCGAGCGAAAGCTTCTCGATCACCGAGGGCTCGGCGATCTTGACGATCACCAGCAGCAGGATGATGGCGCCAAACCCGCAGGACACCACGTCCAGGAAGGACAAATTGAAAATATCGATACCCCTCCGGCGACGCCTCCTCATAGCCGGTCATCCCCACTCGCCGGCCGCCGCCCTCCCATTCTGCCCGATAAGCGGGCGAATCGGGTCCGCTGCACGATCACGGCCAGTCTCGAGCCGGGGTGAGAAACGAGCCCTGGGTATCCAGTGCGAGTTTCCAGAAGGCTGCGGCCGCATAAGCATCACCTTCCATCGGCAACAAGATCGTATTGACCGGCACACCCTTGGGAAGCACGGCCTGCGCGCTCCGAAAATGGCCCAATCGCCGCTCCGGGGAGACCGTTGTCGCGGACGGCTTCTTGCTGCCCTGGGTCGGCAGGCCGTCGGTAATGAGCAGGATATTGTCCGGTTTCGGTTTCAGCTCGTTGGCCACCGAGAACGCATGGACGAGGCTGGTGCCGCCGGCGGGCACGATCTCGAAGATCCCTTCGACCGCGCCTGTAACGTCCTCTCTCTTCGCTGCATCCAACCACCTGCCTTTCGCTGCCGGAAGCACCGCGCGCGCTTTGGTATTGAAGGCATAGACTTGGAAGCGCGCATCACGCGGCAGATGCGCGATCAACCACTCGGCCGCCGCGGTGGCCCTGCGCCATTTCTCCGCGCGAAGCTTTTGCTCGTCGCTCAGGTTGCGCAGGCGAATCACGTTGACGATAGTCTCATCGAGCATGCTCGCCGACGTATCCAGCAAGATGAGAATACGCTCGCCACCGATCTTCAGACCCGTCAAGTACTGGCGGTCCCCCTCGCCCAGCACCTGGTGGACGCGTTCACCCTCGTCGCGCTGCGCCGCGGATTCAGCCCCCAGGCGTCGGTTTTCGTCGTCGAGTGCCTGCAGGTCGCTCGTGAGCTGGCGCACATGATCCTTTTTTGCCAGGGTTTCTTGCCGCAGGGTAGCAATCTCGATCTCGAGATCGCGAATCTCCCGTATCACACGCTCGGTCTCGCCTTCGGTCGCAACCACCTCCTCCTCGGTCTCGGCCAGGCTGTTGCGGGCTGCCAGCAGGTTCTCCCGGCCGACGATGCGCTCCTGTTCAAGGCGCACCACCTCGCTGCGCAGGTCCGAAAAGATCTCGTTTCTGCTCTCTACCGTATCTGCATTGAGGATCAGGACGAGCAGGACTACCGCGCCAAATCCACAGAACATGACGTCCAGGAAGGAAAGGGAAAAGGGTGAGATCGGTCGCCGCTTCATTGTCAGCGCCGGGTCGCCATACGGATCAAACCTTCAGCCGCCGCACGAACCAATGGTCCACGTAACGCTCGGTATCCAGCACCAGCCGCTCCTGCATCAACTGCAGCTGATGGATAAAGAACATCAGCACGATGCTGATCACCAGGGCGATAAAGGTGGAGTTGAAGGCCACCCCCAGGCTCTCGGTCACCCCGGTGATATCACCTTCCACCGCGCGATGCGCCTGTCCCAGGGCGTTACCGATTCCCCGCACGGTGCCGATGAAACCGACGGACGGGATCGCCCAGGCGATGTAGCGGATCGTCGACAATTCGGATTCGAGCCGTTCGCCCTCGGAATCGCAGATATCCCGGGCCGCGGTCGAAACATCTTGCACGTTGCGTGTAGCGGCAAAGCGCTCGATAGCGGTG
>JAHEIA010000037.1 GCA_024639625.1 Chromatiales bacterium | reverse complement strand
CAAGCGGCGCTCCGCCGCCAGCTTGTGCGCCAGGTCGCCCGCCTCAGACACACTCTCGCCATGCAGTATGACTTCGGCGCCAAAGGAGCGGGTGCGCTCCAGCTTGACGTTGGGCGTGGCCAGCGGCATCACGATCAGCGCGGGGATTCCCAAGCGCTGCGCGTGATAGGCCACCGCCTGCGCGTGGTTGCCGGCCGACATGGCGATCACCCCTCGGCTGCGTGCTTGGGAGTCGAGGGCGGATAGCTTCACCAGGGCGCCACGGTCCTTGAAGGAACCGGTGAACTGCAGGTTCTCGAGTTTGAGACTGACCTCCGCGCCGGTGATCCCGGAAAGGCTCCTGGAGTAGACACAGGGGGTCTCCACGACCTGCCCGCGCAGGGTCTCCGCGGCAACCCGGACGTCATCCAGGGAAACCGTCATGGTGCCCGTCTTCTTGGCGGATGCAGGGTGCGCGAAGCGCCGAGTTCGCTGCCGGCGACCCGAAGTGGTTTCAGGTTACGCCGGGGTCGCCCTCGGCAGACCTTCCTTTGTCGGCGCTCAAATATCGGCAACCACCTTGTCGTAGAAGGCGACGTAATCGTCCGGAACCTCTCCTGCGCGCCATTCCATCGCGGCCCGCGGATGGGCATTCATCTGGCCGGTTATGTTGTAGGGTACCAGCGGCCCCCACTCGATCTTGCGGCGCAGATCCAGAATGTGGTCTTGGATCACGCGAAGGATCGGTCGGACATCGAATTTCGGGTTGCGCAGGAACCCGAGCAGCAATTCAGTGTGGCAGTTGCCGGCGCCGCGGCCAAGTCCGAAGATGGTCGAGTCGACGCGGTTGCAGCCCAGGATAATGGCCTCGATGGTATTCGCGAAGGCCAACTGGAGATTGTTGTGCGCATGGATGCCGATCTCTTTGCCGGTACCCTGCAGGGCGCTGGAGTATCTGTGGTACAGCATGTCGATCTGCTCGCGGTACAGATGCCCGAAGCTGTCGACGATGACCATGGTGCTGGCGGGGGTGGGGGCGATCGCCTCTAGCACCGCATCGATCTCTGCGTCGCTGATGTTGGACACCGCCATCAGATTGGCGGTCGCTTCGTAACCCATCTCGTGGGCATGCTGGATCATGTCGACGGCCTCGGAAACCTGATGCGCATAGAAGGCAACGCGGATCATGTCCAGCGGGCTCTGGTCCGCGGGGATGATGTCGGTTTCCCAGTCGCTTTTGGTCGCATCCGCCATTGCGGACAGCTTCAAGCCGGTGGTCTCTGCGCTGTGGTCGCCTACGGCGCGGCGCAGGTCTGCCTCGTCGCAGTGCCGCCACGGCCCGAACTTGTCTTTGGGAAACAGCTTCTTGGAATTCTTATAGCCGATTTCCATGTAGTCGACTCCCGACTCGATGCACGCCTGATAGACTGCGCGGACCAGGTCGTCGCTGAACTGGTGGCTATTGATCAGGCCGCCGTCGCGGATGGTGCAGTCCATCACCTTCAGTTCGGGGCGATAGGTGATCCAGGGCGCTTTCTTAGACATGCTTGGGACTCCGGAGGTTTGGCTAAATCCGCTATTCTGAACAACCACCGGGCGTTAGGCAATCATTGCCTTGGCGCCCGGATGCAACAGCCCTGGCTCGGGTAAGGGCTGAAGAGTGTGGCGAAGGCGCTTCACGTCCTCGACTCAGCAAGCGAAGCGCAGATCAGGCGAGTCCTGCATCGCACTTCCCGGAAGTGGGCGCGCCGGCAAGAGCTGCCAGCCTCGTCGTGCCGGCATGCCCAAGCGATATGAAAAACATCTTACAAAAACATATTAATAAACAACTGGATACCTAACTCTCCGAGAAACAGAGTTAGAGATACGCCGGTGCATGGGACTCAGTCTGCTCTGCACCAACGAGGACGCGTGGGGGAGCGTTTCCTTAGGCCTGCCCGGATGCCGGGGACGAAGCGGCGCCGCTGTGGGCGCGAAACCGCCCGGCCCATCTAGCGCACGACAGGATGGTTCGTTTGACGCGAACCTAGCGAAACAAAAAAAGGCGGCCTTATAGAGCCGCCCGTATCTTTGGGCCTGAACCCCGACGATGCGGGGCCGTTTAGAAGCCGATCATCTCCGCGTGCAGACCATGGTTGCGCACCGCGTGAACGATCTCGCTGGGTCGGGTCGCTAACGGATCGAAGTCGACCACCATTAGATGACGGCGGTCTTCGTGGAAACAAGCACTGTAGATTCCGGCTTCTTCCCCTACTTGTCGCTCGAGCTGGTAAATGCTGCGATCGTCCAGTTCTTCGTCGATGTGTATGACGATATCTCCGTAGTGCATTTTCGCTCTCTCCTCTGCGGTCCGTAGACAATCTTCGGCTACCACAACGAAACGAATAGTACACACGACAAGAAATACAACCTTGTGAAATAGCTGGAAAATGAAGCTGTGGCTTCGCCAAGGGAACGGCGCAAAGCGCTACAAGTGAGTGACGGCTGGTTCTACCAGAAACGAACGCGCCCTGTATCCAGGTGAACGAAATCGGATTTCTTGTAAAAGCCGACGCCCCCTCTTTGCAGCGCAAGGGCGGCCTTGCGGACGAACGATGTATCCACGCCCGCAAGCCTTATATCGATGGCGCGGCCCTGCATATGCAGGCTCTTCTTGGCAACGCCCTTGCTCTTGTCTCTGAGCATCGCGTTGGTCTTTGGCGAGCGGTAACCCGAGATCACATGAAATCGGCTGCGGCTATTGGTTTTCTCCTGCACAGCGTACAGGAAATCGAGCAAACCGGTATCGATGGGGTGGACCTCTCCAGTGCGGAAATCGCGTAAAAGCCGGTTCGCCTCCGCTATTCCGTCGGCGAGGTAGTCGCCGTCTTCGTAGTAAACGACAGAGCACCGTTCATCCGTATGGGTATGATAGAAGGAGAGGCCGCGAACCTCGGCAGCACGGGCGCGCGCTTCGCGCGGTACGTGCCCCAAGAGCAGCATGCCGGGAAGGCCCGCAGCGATCCCGCGCAGCAGCCGTCTCCTGTCCGGGCAAGTTGGGGCGCTTGGCCGCCGCGCGCGCTTACTTGATCTGTTAGAATCTCGCATCGTATCTCAATCGGCTTCCGCACCCTAGGTTTCGGCAGCCACGCCGGTTGGAAGCAATCTTCACTATCCGTGTCCGGTAGTCTCGCGCGCGCAGTGCGCACGCTTCCGGTCGGCCTGGATGTTGCAGGCTGAATTCTAACGCAAGAGGGCATCGAGTGGTCAATCGAATCATCCGTTTTGTGTTGCTGGGCGCAGTTGGACTTCTTTCCGTGACGCAGGCAGCCGCCCAGTCCGCGTCAAGCCAGGCGGCGATACAGAAGCGGGTCGAGCAGCTGAGGGACGGCGGTGCGTTGCAGATCGGGCGCGAACAAATCGCCGCTGTGCAGTTACTAGCGGAGTACTACCAGCGACGCGCATACGAGCCCGCCTGGACCGACCCCGAGGATGTAACAACACTGGTAAACCTGGTGCAGCAAACCCCGCTCCACGGGCTCGATCCGGAAGATTACCACCTAACCGCGATCCAGGCGCTGCGCGGAACCGTCGCCGGGGTGGATGGGCGGCAGGAAAACGCCGCGGCAGACCTGGATCTGCTGCTGACGGACACCGTGGTGCGGCTCGCTTTCCACGCCAGATTCGGCAAGGTGGACCCGGCAAGCCTCGATTCCGACTGGAACTTCGAGCGCAGCTTGAACGGAAAAGATCCGGTGGAAACCCTGCAGCAGGTTCTGGAGTCCCACTCGATCGGTGAGTTTTTTGCCAAGTCCTACGCCGAGCCGTACTTTTATACCCGTCTCCGCAAAGCCTTGGCGAGCTACCGGGCGATCGACGAGGCCGGCGGCTGGCCGTCGGTTCCGCAAGGTGAAACTCTAAAGCTGGGCGATCGGGGCGATTCGGTTCGCTTGTTGCGTGAACGCCTGCGGGTGACCGGAGATATCCCGGACAGCGATTCGGTAGACAACCCGGATTTATTCGACTCGAACCTGGAGGCGGGCGTCAAGGCCTTTCAGGAGCGCCATGGCTTGGAGGCGGACGGCAAAGTCGGCAAGAAGACCTTCGCTGCATTGAACGTTCCCGTGGCGCAGCGTATCGATCAGATTCGAATCAATATGGAGCGCGTGCGTTGGATATATCAAGATCTGCCGAACGATTTCCTGCTCGCCGATATCGCGGGTTTCCATGTCTATTTGGTGAAAGACGGTGCCGAGGCGTGGTCCGCCCGCGCGCAGGTCGGTCAGCCGTACCGCAAGACCCCGGTCTTTCGGGCCGACATGACGTACCTGGAGTTCAATCCGACGTGGACGGTCCCGCCGACTATCTTGACCAAGGACATCCTGCCCAAACTGCGCAAGGATCCGGGCTATCTCGAGCGCAAGGACATGGTCGTGCTCGAGCGCAGCGGTAAAGCGGTTGATTCCGCGGGGATAGACTGGTCGGCCGTGTCGGCGCGGGGATTTCCGTACATGATCCGTCAGCAACCGGGTCCGAAAAACGCCCTAGGCCGGGTGAAGTTCATGTTTCCCAATCCGCATGCGGTCTATCTCCATGACACACCGAGCAAGTCGCTGTTCGAGCGCTCGGAACGTGCCTTCAGCTCGGGCTGCATCCGCGTGGAAAACCCCTTCGCGCTTGCCGAGTTGCTTCTCGACGACGAGCAGAAGTGGAACCAGGAAAGCATTCAACAAGTTCTCGACGGCAAACAGACGCAAAAAGTGACTCTCGCGAAACCGCTGCCGGTCCTCTTGTTGTACTGGACCGCCGAGGTGGGCGAGGACGGAAGGGTTTACTTCCGCGAGGACATCTACGGCCGCGACGAGGCCGTTCTCGAAGCATTGAATGCGCCGCCTCGGTTTGCGCCGCCAAGTGATCCACCTGCCTGGTATCGCAGCGGGTGATAGGACGTTTATCTCTCCTCTAGCGATGAAGCTGGGTATCGACCTATTGCTTGCAGATCGCCAACTGCGCCGGCGGTTGGGTGGCCGGCGGCTTGCGCTCCTTGCGCACGCCGCTTCCGTGACGCGAGAATGCGAGCATACGATTGATGCGCTGATGGGTTGCGCGGACCTGCACCTGGAGTCTGCCTTCGGTCCGCAGCACGGAATGCGCGGGGACAAACAGGACAACATGGTCGAGAGCGAGGACTACCGCGACCCACGGCACGGGATTCCGGTGTTCAGCCTCTACGGTGCGGTTCGCTTTCCTACCGCGGAGATGCTCTCCTCGTTCGATACCCTGCTCGTGGACCTGCAGGACATCGGGACCCGGATCTACACCTATGTAACGACACTGGCGTACGTGCTTCAGGCCTGCGCCAGGGAGGACAAGGAGGTCTGGATCCTCGACCGGCCGAATCCGGTGGGGCGCCCTGTCGAAGGAAGCATCCTGGAAGAAGGCTGGGAGAGCTTCGTCGGCGTAGCGCCAATGATCATGCGCCACGGGCTCACCCTAGGCGAACTCGGGCGATGGCTCGTTGCCACCCTGCGGCTGGATCTGGCATTGAACGTCGTTGCGATGGAGGGATATCGCCCCGACGCGGGGCCCGGCTACGGTTGGCCAATCCTGGAATATCCTTGGATCAACCCGAGCCCGAACGCGTCCAGTCCGAACATGGCCCGCTGTTTTCCGGGAACGGTGTTGTTCGAGGGCACGACCCTGTCGGAAGGGCGCGGCACGACCACTTCCCTGGAGCTGATCGGTGCCCCTGACGTGGATTTTCAACGGTTGCTGGGGCGCATGGACGCACTGCAGTCGGATTGGCTACAAGGTTGTTGCCTGCGGCCGTGTCACTTCGAGCCTACGTTTCACAAACACGCGGGCCGACTGTGCGCCGGGGTACAGATCCACACCGACACGCACGGTTACGTGCACCAGCGATTTCGACCGTATCGAATCGCCTGCCTTCTGCTCAAGGCACTGCGGCTCGAGTACCCGGGATACCCGATCTGGCGAAAATTCGCCTACGAGTACGAGACCGAGCGCTTAGCGATAGACCTTCTGAGCGGCGGAGACTGCCTGCGCCAATGGGTCGACGACCCGGAGGCCGAGCCGGGAGACCTCGAACAGCGTCTACGGGTGGACGAAGCCGCCTGGCTGCGCGAGCGCGAGCCCTATCTTCTGTATTCTTGAGCTTCCACCGCTAGGCACTTCGATCACGGACCACCAGGCAAAGCGCGCTTGTGTACCTCCTGTGCGGCGGCCTTCTATGTGGACCAGGCGCTGCGTAGGGTAGGCTGCAGGGACGCGGGCGGAGGATCGCCTTCACTCCCAGGGAACGATGCTCACTGGGATGGTGCCACGCATCCTCTCGAGCAGTTCCTGTACTTGCCAATACGGGGTATCGGGGTGGACGCTGAGCAGAATCCGTGGCTGATGCTCGCGTTTCTCCAATTCCGTATAGGCGGCGGAATTCGCCTCGAATTCCTCCCCAAGCTCGGAAGCGATGCGCAGGAGCTCGTCTTCGGGTAGCGCCCCCCAAAACTCCGCATCGCTTCCGGGTCGCTGCAGCTCTGCGCCGAAAAGGCCCTGACTAGGGTCGAACCGAACCGAAAGATTGGAACTCGCCTGTAGCGGATCAGCTCCCGATCCGTCACCGCGATCGAGCAGGTTTCTTTCCATTTGATTGACCTCAGCCAGGATATCGATTTGCCCTGCGCCGCGCAGCAGTCGCTTGATCGAGTCCAGCATCGCGCGGAACTCCCGCTTGTCTCTCGCCAGCCGTTCATTTGCCTTTTCCAGCTTGTCAACGTTCGCTCGCGTGGCCCGCAACACCTTGCGAAGCTGTTCCGGGTTCGCGGCCACGAGCTGTCTCCTGGCGCGCTCAAGGGCGGCTTGCAGTCGATTGGCTTTCTGCCTGCTGGCAGTGAGCTGCACTCGCAGCTCGCGAATCGAGGTCTGCGCCTTGGCTTGAATCTGTTTTCTTGATTCGAGGAGCTGTTCGCGTTGTTGGTTCTTTGTTTCCCGCAGCTTGTCCCGGCTCGACGCCAGGCTCTCCACTTGTTTGTGCAAACGGGTATTCGCTTTCTCCAGTGCAACCCGATTCGCATTGACTCGGGCAAGAGCTGCCGTCTTGTCCTGCAACTCGTTCTGCAACGCATCGATCTTGTCCTGGAATGCGTCGACCTCAGGTCGCTGGAAGATCAGGGCAATGGACAGCAGGAAGAACACGAACAAGAGCCCAAAGACCATATCGGAGAAAGAAGTGGCGAATCCTCCGCTCTCGCTTGCCGCGCGTGTGCCGTATCGGTTCATGACGGTGGTGTCCAGGCGGCTCAGGTGGCAACTGGCTGCTCGCGGGGTCGAAGATCAGGCCTCTCCGCCCGGTGGATCTTCTGCCACGGCAGAAACAGTCGCAGATAAAGTAACTCCGCCTCGAGCAGGAGGATGCGCCGACGCGATTCCTCGATCATCGTATTGAGCCACATCACCATGGCCATTGCGACCATACCCGTCAGCGTCGTGACGAAAGCCACCTTCATCCCGCCGAGCGCATCCAACAGGTTGCCCTTGAAGGTGGAGAAATCGCTCATGTTGGTCGCCGCCGCCTGCATTCCGACGACCGCTAAAGTGAATCCCAGGATGGTACCGATCATGCCGAAAATAGGCAGTATCTTGATGATGAAAGATATCTTCGATTCTTTTAGCAGCTCTTGCTGGTCCGGAAACGATATCAGCATGTCGTAGTCTGCTTGCAGCGCGGTTTCGAAGATATGCCGTAAGTTCTCCCATTTGGATCGCAGCAGGCCGGTCGATTGGTGCATGATCGCGGCTGCCTCCGCAAATTGAAAGGCGTCCTGGACGGCGACTGTCTTCAAGCGGGCGCTAATCAGCAAGAACCCCTTATATTCTTCTCGCAGATAAAGGAACTGGAGCACGATGATGCTTAGGCCGAGAACCATAATCAGAAAGATGATCTGTGAGATCCCCGAGGCGTCCTGAAATACCAGGGGCAGGGTTTCGCGAATCTGCTCGAATGAGCGCGCAACGCTCGCCAGCAGGACCATTACCAGAAGCGTAGCCTGGGTGGCGAACAATGGATGGTTATCCTTGCTCAGGATCCTCCCCGCTGCCGTGAAAGCCAGCGCGAGTGCGGCGAAAGTCGCAATGATCGTGCTCGTCACATTGACGACAATGTCCAGGTCGATGCTGGAAACGAAGTTCCCCGAGACCTCCCCCACTCGGCCGAGCGCCTGGGCAAGCCATTCGGACAACAGCGTTCCGACGTAGAAGGGGAAGAGAAATGCGCCAACGATAAGAAGGCCTTCGCGGCCGTAGCGTGAGATCCCGTTGCTTGGAGTAATTGGCTTGTCCATGATTGATCGGTACCGAATTGCAGGTGTTGACGGAGGGAACGGCAGACCGGCTCAAGGCCCGGATCATCCCGCCGTTTTCCCGGATTAGTCACGGTTGTGAGCCGCAGACCCGCCGCAGAGTACTGCATTTAGTCAGATACCCGGAAGTGATTTTGGTTTCCCGATGGGCGAAACCGGTCGGAAATAAGGTGCGTGGGTTGCCCGAGTCACAAAGGGTTCGGGCTCGTACTTCGCGGCACGGCGGGCAGCGCTAGCGTTGGAATTGGGGTATCCTAGAATCTTGAGTATTTGGTTGGCTTCAGCAGACGGGCAGCAAACCGGACACAGACACCAGCCGTTATGTTTTCTCGACGCTCGAAGGCGTTCGGGAGGTGCGCGAGATCGTTTTGAAGGAGTAACAGTGATGGTAATGAAACAAAGGTTTCGCAGCGTGGCGCTGGGAGGCGGCTTGATCGCCACGGCCCTGATGGTCGACGGATGGCTCCCGGTCGGGTTTGCGATCAAAGATGCGGAGGCCAGGATTGGCCGACCATTGACGCCGGTCAGCGTGGCCGGTGTCGCGCGCCGTACGACGCGGCGCGTCATTCGCCGCACAACCATCTATGCGGCGACCCTGCCGAGGGGCTGTACGACAGTGATCATCGAGGGCACGACGCTTCACCAGTGCGGCGGCACCTATTACCAACCCTACGGCAACCAATATGTGGTGGTGAACGTCGACTGATCAGCCGGGGGCGCGGGAATCGACTGGGCTTTCTATCGCAGTTCCATTCGACCCGCCTCAGCGGGCTGCGCCGAGACTCAGGTACTGCTCGTTCAGCACACCGCTTTGGGTTTGTGCCAGGCGACCCGCGCGAGCCACGGATTCCGCGTTGCCTCTGAACTCCGAGTTCCGTATGACCCCAATGTCGGCCTGCTGTCGACTGAGGAGGCCGGAGCTGTTCTGAACCAATTTCTCCACGTCTGCCTGTGCACGGCCGCTGCCGATGGTGTCGGAGCTGCTGAAGCTTCCGACGCGGCCTGCCTGACGGTTGGAGAAGCCGGACTGAATCTGTTCGAGGTGGGCGATACGGGCAGCTGAAGTGGCGCTGCTGCCGACGGTGGCATCGGCAAGCGAGCCTCCTGCCCACAGCAATAACGCGATCGAAACGGGGAGCAGGGAGTTCATGGCGTATTGGTTCTTCCTCTTCGCTGGTGATTGACGTGTGAGCTTCGGCTTCTGCGTTCGGTGATGATCCTGTATCTGCCTGGGAAACAGCCTACCGCGGTCGAGCCGCGACGGGTGTGACCGTTTGCACGGGAGTTCTGTGGAAAAGTTACCGGACAGGAACGTGCGCGAGCATCCCGTCGTCCCTCAAGCGCCATCCTTGAGGCGCAGGATCTTTTCTACGACGGCAGAAAGCTCCCGTTCATCGATCGGCTTGGCAATGTAATAAAAGGCGTCTGGAATCCCATGCTGCTCGATCAATTCCTCGGCAGAGTAGGCGCTGACAAAAGCGACGGGGGTATGGAATCGTTCGTAGATCAGGGACGCGGCCTCGATGCCGTTCATGGGGCCTTTCAGCCGGATGTCCATGAGGACCAGGTCGAGGGGTTCACGTCCCGCCGCCAGAAGGGCCTCTTCACCGGTCTTTACGATACAGGCCACTTCGCACCCGGAAGCGGTCAACATGTACTCCGCCGCCCGGGCTGAGATGACCTCGTCCTCAACGATCAGGACTCTCGGTTTCTTCATGCCCGGCCGAAGAGGTTGGGTGAAAACGTATCGTGAAGCGAGTTCCTTGATTGCGATCCAACGCCAGACTCCCATCCAGCTGATCGACCAGGTCATGCACCAATTCGAAGCCCAGCGATTTCCCGCTATGCCAATCCGGGTCATCTGGGATCCCCGTCCCGTCATCGCCGACCATCAGTTCCACGAATCCATCTTTCGTCTTGTGCAGCTTGATCTCGATGGTTCCGCTGCTACCTTGCGGAAAGGCGTGCTTCAGGCTGTTGGTCACCAGTTCGTTGATGATGAGGCCGCAGGGTATCGCCTCGTCGATTCCAAGCAGGATCCCCGGGCCTTTAATGTCGATACGCACCTGCCCGCCGGTGTTGTAGGAGCCGAGCAATTGCGGGGTTAGGGTCTTCAGGTAGTCTTCGAAGTTGATGTAGTTCAGCTTGGACGAGCGGTACAGACGGTCGTGGATTACCGCCATGGTCTTGATACGGGATTGACTCTGCTCGAAAGCCTCGAGCGCTATCGGGTCTACTCGGTCCTTTATGGCGTTCGCCTGCAGATAAAGCAGACTGTGCACCACCTGCAGGTTGTTCTTGACTCGATGGTGGATCTCTCGTAGCAAAACGTCTTTTTCTTCCAAGGAATCCTGCAGCCTTTCTTCAACGGACCTCCGGTCTAGCGCATTGGCGAGAATCTCCCCGACCAACCCCAACAAGCGGCGGTCGTCGTCGGACCACCTCTTGTGGTTGCGCACCGCATCGAAGCCGAGGAAACCGATCATCGAGCCCCTGGCCATAATCGGCACGTTGATGAGTGTCTTGATACCCTCCCGTTCAAACTCGGTCTTTTCGCTATCGGCTTCTGCGGGTAGATCCGCTACGCTGCGCACGTGGAAGATCTCGCCATTCATCATCTTGCCCATGGAGAAAGCGAACTCGCTTACCGGTAGGGCTTGTAACCGGCCGATGTGTGGTTCGACTCCGTCAGCGCACCACTCATGGGTGTTGTCCATAAAGCGCGGATCTTCCGCGAACTGGAAGACATAGCTGCGGTCGACTTCGGTAAAGCGACCAATCTCGCCGATCGCGATGCTGATCTCCTTGTCCAACTCGACGATCGGGATATTGATAAATCGAGTGGAAACACGCGCGATGAGCTTTTCCATGGCGACTTGTCGCGTCAAGGCGGCGGTAGTCCGCTCGCGCTCGATGGCGCCCGCCATGATCTCACCGACGACCTTCAACAACTTGATGTGATCGTCGCGCCAGGTTTTGGCCGTCCGAACCGAATCAAACCCGACAAAACCTAGGATCTTCCCCGCACAGAGTAACGGTACGTTGAGCATCGACTGGATTCCCTGAAACGCGAGTTCCTGCTTCAGGGCGCTGGTGTCCTGGGGAAGATCGGATACCTTGGCAAGGTGCACGACTTGGCCCATGGAGATGCGCTCGAGCACCGGGGCATACTGCTGGACGGGGGCGTTTTGGATCCGGTGCATCGCCCGTTGAATCCCTTGCGCGCACCACTCATGGGTATTGGAAATGCGCTCCCCGGAGTCGGAAAATCGAAATACGTAACTGCGATCTACGTCGGCGAACTCGCCGATTGCCTGCAGGGCGCGGTTTATCTCCTTATCGATGCGATTCGGGGCGAGATTGATGAATCGGCCGGAGAGCGTGAGGACCAATTGCTCGAAGTTCGCTAGATAGTGCAGCTCCTGGAGATTCAAGGAGAGCGGCAACTCAGTTCTGCGCGGGGTTGCGGAGCCCGGTAGTCCAGCTTCGTGTTCTTGCTTCGTCATTGCTGCCAAAAATCCTGGGCAACTGCAGAGGGCGATGCGGCCGGCCAGGGCTGCGGGATAGCCGGCTGCGAGGTCCCAATAGCAGCATAATACGTCGCGATGGTCAAAGTCGCGAGCAATTCGCCGCGCCGCTTGGGGTAACCTTATGATGACGCGGATGAGAGC
>JAHEIA010000036.1 GCA_024639625.1 Chromatiales bacterium | reverse complement strand
GAAGCAAGCACGCCCATGGACGGCAGGATCAGGATGTACACCTCGGGGTGTCCGAAGAACCAGAACAGGTGCTGGAACAGCACCGGATCGCCGCCGCCGGCCGCGTTGAAGAAACTGGTGCCGAAGTGACGGTCGAACAGCAGCATGGTCACGCCGCCCGCGAGCACCGGCACCACCAGGATCAGCAGGAAGGCGGTCACCAGCCAGGTCCAGCAAAAGATCGGCATCTTCATCATGGTCATGCCCGGGGCTCGCATGTTGAGCAGGGTGACGATGATGTTGATCGAGGCCAGCACCGAAGAGATGCCCAGCAGATGGATGGCGAAGATCAGGAAGTCCATGGACATCCCGACCTGGAGGGACAGCGGCGGGTAGAGGGTCCAGCCGGTGTTGATCTGACTGCCGCCGCCGGGGAAGAAGGGCACGACGAACGACAGCATCAGCATGGTGGCCGCCGCTGGGAGAATCCAGAAGCTGAGGTTGTTCATGCGCGGCAGCGCCATGTCCGGGGCGCCGATCATCAGCGGGATCATCCAGTTGGCGAGCCCCGCGGCAGCCGGCATCACCGCGCCGAAGATCATGATCAGCGCGTGATTGGTCACCAGGTTGTTATATAAGTCCGGCTCCAGGAGTTGCAGTCCCGGCAGGAACAGCTCTGCGCGGATCAACATTGCGCTGGCGCCGCCGAAGAACAACATGGCCAGGGCGAACACCAGGTACATGGTCCCGATGTCTTTATGATTGGTGCTGAACAACCAGCGGCGCCAGCCAGTGGGGTGGCCGTGATGTTCGGCGTCGTGGGCGATTGCGGCAGTACTCATGTCTTCTATCCCTCCTAAAAACCTTGTTACCGGGCCGCCCGAACATCGGCGGGCTGGATCACGTCTCCGGTATTGTTGTCCCAGGCGTTGCGCTCGTAGGTGACGATAGCGGCGATGTCCAAATCATTCAGCGAATTCCAGGCTTGCATTGCCGTGCCTTCCTTGCCGTTTAGCACGATATCCAGGTGAGCGGGGATCGGGCCGGTGGCGATTGCGCTCCCCTTGAGACCCGGGAATGCCGGCGGCAGACCCAGTCCCGTTACCTGGTGGCAGGCGGCGCAGATCGTGTTGTACTTGTCGCGTCCCTTCTCCATCAACTCCTCTTTACTCCAGACCTTGTCCGAACTGGCCTCGGCGACGGCCGCGAGTTTCATTGCCTTCTGGTCATCCACCCACCGGCCGAATTCTTCCTGCGACACCGCCTGCACTACGATGGGCATCCGCGAGTGCCAGGTGCCGCAGAGCTCCGCGCATTGACCTGTGAAGGTCCCCTCGCGGTCGATCTCGGCCCAAGTCTCGGTGACGTAGCCGGGGATGGCGTCTTTCTTGAAGCCCAGTTCCGGCACCCAAAAGGCGTGGTTCACGTCGGCCGAGGTGTGGAGAAAACGGATCCGCTTGTTGGTGGGTAGCACCAGGGCGTTGTCGACCGCTCGAAGATAGAGGTCCCCGGACTCTTCCTTCGGCACATAGCGGCTCTCGACAGTGAGGTCGTGATCCAGGTACTGGAATTCCCACCACCATTGATGGCCAACGACCTTGACGTCCAACAACTCCTGGTCTTCGGGCACTACCCAGATGCGTTCCAGGACCTTCTGCGCCGATCCCGCGATGGTCAGGTCGACACCCAGCACCAGGCCGGGGACGATCACCCAGGACCAGTTGCCGAACCAGGTCTTGTGGAAGTTCTGATCTGCCTGGTAGCCCCGGCTCTTGCGGTGGAAATACAGCGAGTAGATGATGAATGCAAATACGATCACCAGCAGCACGGTCGCAATCTGCATCGTGAGCATGTGGATATCGTAGATCTCTTGCGCCACCGGCGCTGCCGGCTGCGGAAAGTTCAAACCGTACTCGGCGGCTGCGGGGCCGGCGCCGAGGGCCGTCAACGCGACGAGCGGCCAGTACCTCAATCTTTGCATCGAAAACATGCCTTGTTCCCTTCCTTAGAGTTGGATTTGTTGTGGCGCGGGGGGGGACTCGGTCAAACACTCGGTTCCGCTGTAGGTCGCCTCGAGCGGCTGGGTGGAAACCAGTCGCTGCAACGTTTGAGCCAAGCGCACTCGTTCTGTTTCCACCAGCGCGGACCCGATTTCCCGGAAGCGGCCATGGGAGCCAATGAGGAGGCGACTCGGGTACCAGCCTTTCGGGTCGCGAACCAGGTACACCCGCGCCCAGGGCCGGGAGAAGCTTGCCTGACGGCGGGGTTCGCGACCACCGGCCAACAGCTCGACCTCCGTTGCCGTGAGCTGGATCACCTCACGGCGGGCCGCCGAGCGGGAGTGCAGATAGAAGCCGGCACCGAGCACCAGGGCCTCCAATCCCGAAAAGGGGAGCACCAGCCAGGCTCCTTGCAGGGCAAAGTAGCCGCCGACCAGCGTCAGGCATCCGAGCAAGAAGAACCAGCAAAGCTTCATCCAGGGCCAACCGAGTGAACAGTTCGGCCGCAGGACCAGGGTAATCCGCTCGGGATTTGCATCTTGGAATCGTTCGATCACACCGCTCTCCTGGCAGCAGACGGTGGCAGCGCATTTGGGGCGCTGACCGGGCTAGGGCAAAATTAACGCACGAAAACATGACCTAAATCAATAAAAATTGTAATTTTTTGCTTGAAAAAGCATTTTCTAATATACAAATAGACCAATCTATATGCTGAATTCCCGTCGCTCACCACGAAACCCAGCTCGCAGATCCGGGCACGTCTCGACTGGACCGTGCTTTCCGCCGAGCCTAGGATGCAAGTCTGGGATGGACTTGGTACGGGGACAGCGCATGGGGCTGCGAATAGGTAGCGTGATGTTGCGGCATGTCGGCAAGCGAAAATTGGTTCTTATTGTGGGCTTACTCTTGACGTTGGCGGCCTGTTCGTCTGGGCCCCAGCGCCCGGTTCTATATCCCGACGCCCACTATGACGCGGTCGGTCAGGGCCAGGCGAATGGCGATATCGAACAGTGCATGGAAAAGGCGCGCGCAGCAGGTGTCGCCGAGAACCGCGACGGCGAGATCGGCAAGCGCACGGGCCGCGGGGCCGCGGTAGGTGGCGTGAGTGCGGGCGCCTGGGGCCTAGTCCGTGGCAACGCCGGCGAGCGGGCGTTGGCTGGAGCGGCCGCGGGCGCGGCCGCGGGGGCTACGACCGGGGCCTTCGCCGCGACCGAAACCAGTCCGTTGTTTCGGCGCTTCGTGGAACGCTGTCTGCGCGACGAGGGTTACGACGTCATCGGCTGGCAGTAAACCGCAGCGCCGGGCTGGCTGCATCGTCCCCCGCGAGCCTGCCTCCTGCGCGAGACCGGCAAGCGTCAGCTCGTGCTGCGATCGATCGAAGTTACGCGCAGATGGGTTCCTTGCACCTGCCAGCGAACATTCAGCTCGTCCAGGCGCATTCCGAAGCAGCGTTCATCCGGCACTGACTCAAGATAGGCGGGTCGAGGGTCCTGTTGCAGCAACTGCTGGATCAGGCGCGTCATGCGTTGCCGCTCCGGCGGCTTCAGGGTGTCGAGGTAGTGCTGTGGCTGGGCATCGAATACGACCTCTAGCGCCAACTGCGGCTCTGCCTCGGCAAAGCCACCACGAGCATCCGTAAGGCTGTCGGCGTAGCGGAGATAGGGTTTGATGTCGAGGACCGGGGTGCCGTCCACCAAGTCGATACCGCCCAGTCGGAGTTTGATCGCCTTGCCCCTGCACTCGATCCCCTTGAGCGCGACGGCGGACAACCCGATCGGATTCGGCCGGAAAGGTGAGCGGGATGCGAACACCCCAACCTTGCGGTTGCCGCCCAGGCGCGGTGGGCGGACCATGGTCTTCCACTTGGTTGGTGCAACACGATGGAAGACGAAGAGCACCCAGATGTGGGAGAAGCCTTCCAGTCCGCGGATCGCTTCCCGGCGGTCATACGGCGGTACGAGCTGCAGTATGGCCTCGGCCTCGGGAACCAGACCCGGTTGCCGTGGGACGCCGAATTTTTCCTTGAAACAGGACCGAATGACCCCGATTGGCGTAAATTCGAAGCGCTTCATGACGTTTCCGGCGGCAGTTTCCCAGGCACCGCCTTGCGCTTGGCGCGGAACTCAATCACCTTCTTCAGCGGTGACAGGTTGATCTCGTCGAATACGGTGCCGGGCGGCGCCGTAAGAACCATGGCGACGGCCTGCGCGACATCGCTTGGGCGCAGGAAGCTGTCCTCCGCTTGCCCGGGACGAAAATCCAGTGCGGAAAAGAAGTCTGTGTCTACCATCCCGGGGTTGATCAGGCAGACACGAACTCCTGCGCTGGCGCAATCCTTGCGTAGGGCTTGCGCAAACCCCCTTAGACCGAACTTTGCAGCGCAGTACAGGCTCCCCTTGGGGCCGCCGGCTCGCGCGGATTCCGACCCCAGGAAGAGGACGTCGGCTGGCGCGTTGCGCTTCAGTAGCGGCAGCAAGGCCTTGACGACGAAGATGTGCTGGAGCAGATTCAGTTCGATCGATTGGCGGATTTGCGGGAACGAAAACTCCTCCAGGGGGGCGAAATGACCGGCACCGGCGTTGCAGATCAGGCCATCGAGATGCGGGTGACTGCGGCCGATCTGCTGTAGCGCCTGCGGCAGCTCGTCGAGCCGCGACAGATCGAGCGGCGTCGGGCAGAAGCCTTCCGGTTTGTCGTCCCATTGACTGAAATCTCTGCCGCAGCCGACCACCTTCGAGCCCAGTTCCAGCAGCCGCAGGGTGACGGCCCGGCCGATGCCCCGGCTGGCGCCGGTAACCAGGATCGAGCGTTCAGCGAGATTCATCTGGGCTGGCACGGGAAGAAGATCTCTTCGGGTATGTACTGCAGCAGCTCGTTGGCACAGAAATCGAACAACTGTCGTTCCAGATCCTTTTGGTAGGAAACCATGCCGGCGTGCTCCTCCAATGGCCCGGCAAACAGGATTTCGTCGGGGTAGAGCCGCTGCAGAGTGCGAAAAAAACTCCGCGGCAAGCGGAAGCTGCCCAGGCTGACGGAATGCAGCTGCGCGCAGGACAGGCGCTGGAAAACCTGCTGGAACATTTGGCGATAGTGCTCCCTGTAGCCTTGTTGATAGAGCAGAGGGTCGAAGCGCAGGCCGAGGCGCCAGCCTTTCTCCGCCAGGCGCAGCATGGCATCCAGACGCTTTTCCATGCTCGGCGCGCGGTGTTCGACCGCGTGAGCGATCCGCTCCGGGGTGAGGCTGAAGGCGACGACGCAATTCGCCACAGGCGCACGGCCCAGCAGTCCCCGTATCTGGGTGCTCTTGGTACGCAACTCGAGCCAGGCGTTCGGTCGCGCGGCGAAAAAGGGCAGAAAATGCTCGGCGAAGCCGGTTACCGGCTCCAGCGCCAGGCTGTCGCAGTCGTAGCCGGAGAAGAACCATGCGCAGCCCGGTCCGCTGCTGGCCAGGGCAGCGTCGATGGCGGATGCGAAATCCTCGTAGTTGACGAACAGCACGTAGTGGGCGGAACGATACATTCCCTGGAGAAAACAGTAGCGGCAGTCGTAGACGCAGTTGAGCATATGGGAAAAATAGTGATTCCGCGTGCCTCCGATCGCGTAATTCGCGGGGGCGTCGAGCACGAAACCGTCGTGCTTGCGAGCCAGGATCAGGGCGGGTCGGGATTTCTGCAGGCGGAAATTCTGACTCTTCGGGTTGAACACCTCGGTGTAGCGGTTACAGGGGACTCGAGTCGCCTGGGGGTAGCGTTCGAGGATCGCCCGTACCCGGGGATGATCGTCCAGTTCCCGCTCGATGTAGATCACGTCGATCATGATCGCACCAGCTTTACGGGCAAGGCCCCTACGTACTCCTTCAAATAAGCGATCACCGCCTTGGCGTCGGGCAGCTTGCGCAACTCGGGCAGCCAGAGCAGGTCGGATTGCGCCAGGGTGCGCCAGCGGGTCAGGATCTGCCGGAGCTGGTTTTGCTGGGTGCTGCTGAAGCGCCAATGGTGCCGG
This sequence comes from Chromatiales bacterium, assembly GCA_024639625.1. GTDB lineage: Bacteria > Pseudomonadota > Gammaproteobacteria > Chromatiales > Chromatiaceae > JAHEIA01. Next base: position 6,033 of record JAHEIA010000036.1, on the reverse strand, counting down.
TAGTGGTCGAGCAGCTCCGGCGGGAGTTCGCTGGCGTACAGAGGTTCTGCGAGTGCCCCCAGCCGACCGATCAGCAGACTGAGGGTGTCTAGATGCTCGCCGATCCACTGGTATACGAGCCGCGCGTTGATTCCATGCACCGGATTTTGACGATTGTCCGAGATCACCTTGAAACAGTGCACCAGCTCTCCGGTGGAGAAGCGGCAGGCGCTACTGTAGAAGCCGCTGGCCTCCATCTCGAAGGCCTCGTCGGTAGGGTACTCGGTAGCCGGTTGGTCGAGGGTCTTCACGGTGATGCTGTCCACCGGTGGCTGGATGGCCAACGGGGGATACCAAGTGCGTTCTGCGGCTCGATCCACGATGGTGTGCGCCATCACCGCGTCGCCCAAAGGGCGTTCCCGATGCCCGGCAATGCCGACGTTGATCCAGATGGTGTTGGTCCGGCCCTGAGTGTGTGCTGCGAGCCAGCCGACCGCGGCGGCGGCGGCGACCTTTCCGCTTCCCGAGATTACCAGCGATATGCGTTCGCCCCGATAGAGGGGAAATCCGCTGTCCGGTGTCGTCCGCCGCAGTTCGAAATAGGAGGCGATGGGTTTTGCCTCCGCCGGAAGAGCGACTACGAAATTGACCCAGGGGTGGATCATCCGGCGGACCGCTGAGGTTCCAGCTGAGCACGTAGCCGCAGGTACCGGCGCTGCTTATCGCGGAACAGGGCGGCGCGCTGCTGGTGCCCACGCTTCTCCGCCCCGTGGATCAGAATGGCCGCTTTCTGAGTGATCGTATCGACCACCGCCATCCGCTCGTGGTGGCTCAGGGCCGGGCACGACACCACTTTTTCCAAGCCGTGGATGCGAAAGCGGTCCATACCCCAGTATCGGGTTGAGAGTTGGTCTTCATGCCCGCCGTACTTGACGATCAGTGGGGTGTCGACGAACAACACCGCATGGCGGGCGCACAGGCGCAGCCACAGGTCGTAGTCCTCGCATGCGGGAAGCGTCTCGTCGAAGCCGTCGAGCTCCTGCAGAAGCCGGCGCTCGATGAGCACGGAGGAGGGGGAAATCACGCACAACGGCAGGCAGTCGAGGAAGATCCTGCCACCCGACTTGGCGTGTTTTTTCTTCGCATTGACCCGCCGGCCATTGCGTACCCAGATCTCCTCCGTATGGCAGATCCGCGCGCCCTTGTGGGCTTCCAGGGTCTCGAACTGCGCCTCCAGCTTGTCCGGGAGCCATTCGTCGTCCGAATCGAGGAACGCGATCCAGTCCCCGCGGGCCGCGCGAATGCCGAGGTTGCGGGCGCTGCTCACACCCTGCTGTTCCTGGTACAGATAACGCACCGCAGGAAAATCGCGCACCAGGGTCGCCGTGCTGTCGCTGGAGCCGTCGTCCACCAGCAGGATCTCGTCGGCCGGCCGGGTTTGGCGCAGCACCGACCGCAGGGCCCGCGCCACGGTGTGTGCGCGGTTGTGGCTGGGGATTACGACGGAGACGCGCATCGCAAGCCCGCTATTCGGTGATGTCGTCGCTGCTCAGCGCCTTGAAAGTCGCCAGTTGTTCCGCGGTAGCCTCCTTCTGGTAGTTCGCCTTCCACTCGGCGTACGGCATGCCGTAGATGGCCTGTTGCGCCTCGTCATAGGTGAGCTCGATTCCCCGTTCCTGAGCCGCGCCGGCATACCACTTGGACAGGCAGTTGCGGCAGAACCCAGCGAGATTCATCAGGTCGATGTTTTGCACGTCGCTGCGTTTCTGAAAATGGCCCAGTAGCTTGCGGAAGGCGGCCGCTTCCAACTCGATACGCGTCTGATCGTCCACGTTGTTATCTCTCCTCGGTGGGTTGGGTTGCCGGGGGCGCCTTAGGCAGTCCCGCGAAATCGCGTCGTTTCGTGCCCGCTTCAGCGAGTGAAGGGTAGTATCAGGCGCAACAGCCGACGACGGCGCAGCGCCCGCTGTTCCTTCTTCATGCGTTTGCGCAGACGGTGGCGCAATTCCTCCGGCATTTCCAGTTGGATCAGACTGGAACTGCGGCGCAAGATGAAGTTCCCCAGATCTTCCAGGAAGGCCGCGTCGACCTGCTCGGGTGGGTAGCGCAGCTCGCGTACCCCCGGGCTGTCATGATTGCTGATCGCTACCCGTATGTCTTCGCGAGCCGGGTCCAGCTCGATCGCGATCCGGCAAGGAATCTTCGGATAGACGCTGAATTGCTGACCCAGCACGTGCCCCAGGTCGTCCCGATAGTCCTGAACCGCGTGCGGGATGGCGTGCTTATGCAATAGTTCTTCGACATCTTCGGCCACCGAGCGGGGAGTAACTCGATACTGACAGCGCGCGCTTCCGGTAGCCGTGTAGTCGAGCAGGACTCTGTGTGGCGTTTGCCCGGGGATCGCTTCGACGCGGTAGTCGGTTTGCACCAGCGCAAGGGTGGCCTCGCTTTTTGGCAGGAAGAACTCGAAATCCGTGTCGGGTTGGACCACCTCGAGATGCTCCACCATTTCCCGCAGGTACTCGTAGGCCTGCTGGATTCGCGGCAAGGCCCGCCGCAGGAACGCGCGCTCGCGTTGCGTTCTTTCCTGTTCCGCCTGCTCCCTGGCGATTTGGCGCTGCTGAGATTCCGCTCTGAGTTCGTCGATAAGGGCCATGGTGGTTGGACTTGCGGATCCGGGGTTTGCGTAGCGAGCTTCGATTCTACGATTTCGCAGCGGTTCCTCCAATCGGAGGCGTGGCGAGACCCTGCGGTTTCTGCGGCAACGTGAACTGGTATAGAATTCGCACTTTGCGTTACGCGGGAATCGCCGATGCAGGATCTGAATCCAATTACAAACAAAATCAATGACCTGAAGGGGAGATCCGAGTCCCTTAGGGGGTATCTTTGACTTCGCGGAGAAGAAAGAGCGCCTGGTCGAGGTCCAGCGCGAGCTAGAACAACCGGATCTGTGGAATGATCCGGAGCGCGCGCAAACCCTGGGGCGCGAGCGCGCTGAACTGGAGGCGGTCGTCGTCACCCTGGATGTTCTCGGTTCCGGGTTGCAGGACGCTGGCGAACTGCTTGCATTGGCGGCCGAAGAGGGGGACACAGACACCGTCGCCGCCGTGGAGGCGGATCTCGCGGGATTTGAGCGGCAGGTCGAAGAACTCGAGTTCCGTCGCATGTTTTCCGGCGAGATGGACAACAAGCATGCCTTTCTCGATATCCAGGCAGGCGCTGGTGGGACCGAAGCGCAGGACTGGGCAGAGATGTTGTTGCGCATGTATCTGCGCTGGGGAGAGCGGCGGGGTTTCAAGACCGAGTTGATCGAGGTGTCTCCCGGCGAAGAGGCGGGGATCAAGAGCGCCACCGTGCACTTCGCCGGTGGCTATGCCTTCGGTTGGTTGCGCACCGAGATTGGAGTCCATCGCTTGGTGCGCAAGTCCCCTTTCGACTCGGGTAATCGGCGCCATACCTCGTTTGCCGCGGTGTTCGTTTCGCCGGAGATCGATGACGATATCGATATCGATATCAATCCCTCGGATCTGCGGATCGACGTCTACCGGGCCAGCGGTGCCGGCGGCCAGCACGTAAACCGCACCGAATCGGCGGTGCGTATAACCCATATGCCGAGCGGCATCGTGGTGCAGTGCCAGAACGAACGGTCACAGCACAAGAACCGGGCCACCGCCATGAAGCAGCTCAAGGCGAAGCTGTACGAAATGGAAACGCAGAAACGCAGCGCCGAGCAGCAGGCCGTGGAGGATGCCAAATCCGACATCGGCTGGGGCAGCCAGATCCGCTCCTATGTGCTGGATCAATCGCGGATCAAGGATCTGCGCACCGGCGTGGAGGTCGGCAACACACAATCCGTGCTGGACGGCAATATCGACCTGTTCATCGAGGCGAGCCTGAAGAGCGGCCTCTAACACTCGCGCCGGTCCCTAATAGTTGCCCGCGCGGTCTGCCTCGGACCCAATCATCGCAACCAACGTGACATCGAATCCATGAATAACAACGAGGCACAGGACGAGAACAAACTGATTGCTCAGCGTAGGGAGAAGCTGGAGCGGTTACGCGAGCAGGGAATCGCCTTTCCCAACGATTTTCGCCGCAATGTGATCGCCGGGGAACTACAGGCGGAATATGCGGAAAAATCCGAGCAGGATCTCGAGGCGCTCGGCGTGCGGGTTTCGGTCGCTGGCCGCCTGATGAGTCGTCGCATCATGGGCAAAGCGAGCTTTGCCCACTTGCAGGACATGTCGGGCCGAATCCAGCTCTTCGTACAGCGCGACCAAGTGGGATTGGAGGCCTACCAGAACTTCAAGAAAGAGCTGGACCTGGGGGACATCCTCGGAGCCGAGGGGATCCTGTTCAAGACCCGGACCGGAGAGCTCTCGGTGCGCTGCGACAATGTTCGACTGCTGACCAAGGCCCTGCGGCCGTTGCCGGAGAAATGGCACGGGCTGACGGATACCGAGCAGCGCTACCGCCAGCGCTACCTCGACCTGATCATGAACGAGGCCACGCGGGCGAATTTTCGTATGCGTACCCGCATCATCCAGTTCATCCGCGGCTACCTCGACGAACTGGACTTTCTCGAGGTGGAGACCCCCATGATGCAGGCGATCCCTGGGGGCGCCGCGGCTCGGCCCTTCGCCACGCGGCACAACGCGCTCGATATGGATCTATTCCTGCGCATCGCGCCGGAGCTGTATCTCAAACGTCTGGTGGTGGGCGGCTTCGAGCGCGTCTACGAGATCAACCGGAATTTCCGCAACGAGGGTCTGTCCACCCGGCACAACCCGGAATTCACCATGCTCGAGTTCTATCAAGCCTATGCCGACCAACATGATCTTATGGATCTGACGGAGGACATGATGCGGCGGATGGCCGAAGAGATCCTGGGCACGACCCGTATCGGCTATCAGGGTGAGGAGTACGATTTTGCCAAGCCGTTCGAGCGCATGACGGTCAAGCAATCGGTGCTCCGATTCAACCCCGAGATCGGCGCAGTGGACCTCGACGACCTGGATGCGGCCCGCGGGATTGCACAACGTCTGGGCATCCCCGTGCAGGCCTCCTGGGGGCTCGGCAAGTTGCAGGTGGAGATCTTTGAAAAGACGGTGGAAGACCGCTTGCTCGACCCCACTTTCATCACCGCCTATCCCACCGAGGTGTCTCCCCTGGCCCGGCGGAACGACCAGGACCCGTTCGTGACCGATCGCTTCGAGTTCTTTATCGGCGGCAGGGAGATCGCCAACGGCTTTTCCGAGCTCAATGACGCGGAAGACCAGGCGGAGCGTTTCCGCAAGCAGGTTGCGGAAAAGGAGGCGGGGAACGCGGAAGCCATGCATTTTGACGCCGACTACATTCGCGCTCTGGAGCACGGCATGCCGCCTACCGCGGGGGAGGGGATCGGCATCGATCGCCTGGTTATGGTGTTTACCGATTCTCCTTCGATCCGGGATGTGCTCCTGTTTCCCCACATGCGGCCGGAAACGGAATAAGTCTCCCGCCGAGCGCCACCGTGGGGGAAGGTCAGGGAACCGGCGCGAACAGCAGGATGCCGGCGGTGACGGCGCTGCGGTCGGTCAGCGCCAGCTTGCCGAGGTGGAAGCTGAACGCGGAACCGGCGTCGAGCGCTCGCAGGTAGCGGTCCGCGATCTCCGACAACTTCCCTGGGCACGCCATTCTTGTCGTGGCCAGCGGCCCGATGGACAGGGCATTGGGGTGGTCCGCACGAAAACTGCCCGGAATAGCGATTGCAATCTGCAGCGCGGCCCGGGACGAAAGGCGGGCCCTGGTAGATCCCGTCGGCTAGTGTCCCGGGAACTCGTACACGCCCTGGCACGTCAGGTTCTTCAATTCCTGCAGCGTCGGCGCGGGCGACTTTGCAAACCCGTTGCTACTGCCCAGGACTGCGCACAGCAGTACCGGCGGGACGCGGGCCGCAAAACGACTTGTCCGCCAGAGCTAGGTCATGCTTACCTCTCGGTTTCTGGACCGGCACATCTGTGCACCCGGATCCGCGTGTCAAACCTCGCTTCCGGGGTCCCGGCGCGGGAGATG
>JAHEIA010000384.1 GCA_024639625.1 Chromatiales bacterium | reverse complement strand
AGTTGCCGCCAGATTACCCGCAGCAAACCTTGTCCGAACTCATGGGTGACGGGCTCAGCCGCTGAAGGTTTCGAAGCGCAGCGCCGTTTCGCTGGCGGAAAGAAGCTGTCCCCGGTCTGCGTGCCATTCCGCCAACACCAGCCGCTGCGCGCGGCCGCCGTCGAGGGGGAACTCGTGCTCGGCCGGGCGGTGCGTGTGGCCGTGGATCAAGCGCCTCACCCGGTGCAGCCGCATCATCTGTTCCACCGCATCTTGGTTCACGTCCATGATCTCGCTTGCCTTGAGCGAGGTGGCCTCTCCGCTGCGTCTGCGGTACTCGTTGGCGATCGCGATCCGCTCGGCCAGGGGTTTGTCGAGAAACTGGCGCACGAATGCCGGTGCACGAACCTGGCGGCGAAACGCCTGATAGGTCCGGTCGTCGGTGCACAGCAGATCGCCATGCAGGAGCAGCGTCGGCTCGCCGTACAGATCGATACGGGTCGGTTCGTCCAGCAGCCGGGCGCTGCAGGCCTCGGCGAACTCCGCTCCCAGCAGGAAATCCCGGTTCCCATGCATGAGGAATACCCGGGTGCCGTTGCGCGAGAGAGCCCTCAGTTCCGCCTGGATCTGCGGGATCGGCGGCTCCTGGAAGTCGTCGCCCACCCAGCTGTCGAACAGGTCACCCAGAATATAGAGCGCGTCCGCGCTCCGCGCGCGGGTTGTCAGAAAGCGCAGGAAGAGACGGCTGGTGTCGGCCCGCTGCGCTGCGAGGTGCAGGTCCGAAATGAACAGGGTTTCGCGCACGCAGCGGGCCGGCGGGTCAGGTCTCGACGCTTTCGATGACTACGTCGTCGACCGGCACGTCCTGGTGACCGAATCGGTTGGCGGTTGCCACCGTCTTGATCTGCTCGACCACGTCCATGCCCTCGACCACTCTACCGAACACGCAGTATCCCCAGCCGTCCTGTCCCGGAGCATCCAGGAACTTGTTGTCCGCTACGTTTATAAAGAACTGGGCGGTCGCCGAGTGGGGCGCAGAGGTGCGGGCCATGGCGATGGTGCCGGTCAGGTTGCTCAGCCCGTTCTTGGCCTCGTTTTCGATCGGGTCGCGGGTGCGTTTGGGGATCATCCCCGGACCGAAGCCGCCGCCTTGTACCATGAAATTGTTGATGACTCGGTGGAATACGGTGCCGTCGTAGAATCCGTCACGCGCATACTGGAGAAAGTTCTCGCAGGTTTTGGGCGCCTTCTCGCTGTCGAGCTCGACGACGATCGGACCCAGGTTGGTAGTCAGAGTTACCATGATCGGCTTCCTTCGTTTATTGGGCGGGATTCAGCACCGTGACTCGCTCGATCACGACCGGATCTTTTGGTACGTCCTGCAGACCCGCATCGCGTACCCCGGTCGGGACGTCGGCGATCGCGTCCACCACGTCCATGCCATCCACCACCTTGCCGAACACGCAGTAGCCCCAGCCGCGGACGTCCCGGCTGCTGTGATCCAGCGCCGGATTGTCGACATGGTTGATGAAGAACTGGGAGGTGGCGGAATTGGGATCCATGGTGCGCGCCATGGCGATGGTGCCGCGCTTGTTCTTGAGCCCGTTGTCCGCCTCGTTCGCTACCGGATCGTGCACGTGCTTGCGCTCGTAGTCCTGGGTGTAGCCGCCGCCCTGGACCATGAACCCATTGATCACGCGGTGGAATACGGTCCCGTCGTAGAAACCTTCGTTCGTATAGCGCAGGAAATTCTCCACCGTTTTTGGTGCCTTGCCCGAATCAAGCTCCAGGGTGATGTCCCCCTTGTTCGTCTCCATCAGCACCCGTACGGTGTCGGCGAACGACGCGGGAACGCAAGCAATAGCAAGACCGATCAGGAGGATTCTTGATAGCAGTCGTTTCATTGATCTCCAATCTCCAAGAATTCGCGAGCGGTGAATGATATCGGCTTGCGCGGCAGAGATGAAGGGGCTCGCCGGCGGTCGCCGCGCGAAGGTTTTGTTGTGCAGGGCGGTTTCCGTTACCATGCGGGTCGATTTTTCGCCCGTTCCCGCGTCGCTTTCGGCGGCGCTCCCGGCCGATACCCAGTAGGCGGACGCAGCATGCTCAAGATCTACAACAATCTCACCAACACGAAGGAAGAGTTCCAACCCATCGAGCCCGGAAAGGTTCGCATGTACGTGTGCGGCATGACGGTGTACGACCTCTGCCATCTGGGTCATGCGCGGGTGATGGTGGTGTTCGATGTGGTCTACCGCTATTTTCGCGAGCTTGGATACGCCGTTACCTACGTGCGCAATATTACGGACGTCGACGACAAGATCATCGCCCGGGCGAGCGAGAACGGGGAGCCGATCGATCGCCTGACCGGGCGCTTTATCGACGCCATGCACGAGGATTCGGCGGCCCTCGGCATATTGATGCCCAGTAGCGAGCCGCGAGCCACCGGACATATGGACGAGATCCTGCAGATGATCCAGACGCTGATCGACCGCGGCTATGCCTACGTCGTCGATAGCGGCGACGTGTACTATTCGGTGTCCAGGTTCGAAAGTTATGGAAAGCTCTCCGGCAAGGACCCGGACGACCTGCGCGCCGGGGCCCGAGTCGAGGTGGACGAAAGCAAACAGGACCCGCTGGATTTCGCCCTCTGGAAGGCGGCCAAGCCGGAAGAACCGAGTTGGGATTCCCCCTGGGGCAAGGGACGCCCCGGTTGGCATATCGAGTGTTCCGCCATGTCCACCTCCTGCCTCGGCAATCACTTCGATATCCACGGCGGTGGTATGGATCTGCAGTTTCCGCATCACGAGAACGAGATTGCGCAGTCTGAAGGGGCCACCGGAGAACCCTTCGTCAATGTGTGGATGCACAACGGGTTCGTGCGGGTGAACGAGGAGAAGATGTCCAAGTCCCTGGGCAACTTCTTCACCGTGCGCGAGATCCTGGAGCGCTATCGGCCGGAGGAGGTGCGCTACTTCATCCTTACCAGCCAATATCGCAGTCCACTCAATTACGATGAGGAACACTTGGAGAACGCCCGTGGGGCGCTCACCCGGTTCTATACGGCGCTGCGCGGCCTGCCCGAGGCCCACCCGGCAGGGGGGGAGGCTTTCGAGCAGCGCTTCCGGGAAGCGATGGACGACGACTTCAACACCCCCGAAGCGCTGGCCGTGCTGTTCGATCTGGCGCGTGAGATCAATCGGGTTCGGGGCGATGACGCGGGAACCGCGGCCGGTCTGGCTGCGGAGCTGAAGCGCCTCGGAGGCGTGCTGGGGATCCTGCAGGACGATCCGGAAAGCTTTCTCAAGAGCGCGGTTGTTACCGGGAAGACCATCGAAGCAGCTGCGGATGCCATGCTGGTGTTTAGTGACGAAAAAATAGAGGCCCTAATCGAGCAGCGGGTCAATGCAAGGAAGGCGAAAAATTGGGCGGAGGCCGACCGCATCCGGGACGAGCTGCAGGCCGCTGGCATTCAGCTCGAGGACGGGCCCCAAGGCACCACCTGGCGCCGCGCCTGATGCTTTTGACCCGCGTGCCCGTAGGGTGGATTAGCGAAGCGCAATCCACCAAAAGGTCACCACCGGCATCGTAATCGCAGGGTGGACAAGCGAAGCGCAATCCACCAAAAGGTCACTTCGCCTTGGAATGCAGCTCCGCCGCCTGCAACGTGTTTTCCAGCAACGACGCTATGGTCATCGGCCCGACGCCGCCGGGTACCGGGGTGATCCAACTTGCGCGCTGCCGTGCAGGTTC
>JAHEIA010000383.1 GCA_024639625.1 Chromatiales bacterium | reverse complement strand
ACCCGATCCCAGGTGCTCATCTGTAGCCAGGCCTCGAGCACCCCCGGCGCCAAGGAGAGTAGCGCGGCCATAAGGCCGGCGGCGAAGAACGCGCGCAGCAGCAGCCAGACCCATCCGTCCGCCGGCCGGTACACCCCCAGACGGCGCAAGGTGCGGTATAAGAGATAGGCGTTAAGCGATGCGGATAGGGTCGTCGCCAATGCCAAGCCCGCATGCGCCAGCGGAAACACCAGGGCCAGGTTGAGCGCCATATTGACCGCCATGGCGATGATGCCGATGCGCACCGGTGTGCGCGTATCCTGGCGCGAATAGAATCCCGGGGCCAGGACCTTGATCAGGATGAAGCTGAGCAGGCCGAGCGAGTAGGCCATCAGGCTGCGGCTCGCAGCGACAACGTCCTCACTGGTGAAGGCCTCGGAGAAGAACAGGGTCGCGAGGATCGGACCCGCCAGCGTCAGCAAACCCACCGCCGCCGGCAAGCCCAGGAGCAGAACCCAGCGCAGGGCCCAATCCAGAGTTTGCGAAAATTGCTCGCGCGACTGTTCGGCGTGCCGTCGCGAGAGCTTGGGCAGGATGACGGTGCCCAGGGCAACCCCGAGCACACCGAGCGGGAACTCCATCAAGCGGTCCGAGTAATAGAGCCAGGAGATGCTCCCGCTGACCAGGAAGGACGCGATCAGGGTGTCCAGCAACAGGTTGATCTGGGTCACCGAGACCCCGAACAAGGCCGGCACCATGAGACGCACGACCCGGCGCACACCCGCGTTTCGCGGCGCGAACCGTGGCCGCGGCATCAGCCGGATGCGGTGCAGGAAGGGCAGCTGAAACAACAGCTGGACCATCCCCGCAAGCAGCACGCCCCAGGCCAACGAAACGATCGGCCGCTCCATCTGCGGGGCGAGCCAAAGCGCGCAGCCGATGAGCGAAAGATTCAACAGCACCGGCGTGAATGCCGGCACGCCGAATCGGTCATGGGCGTTGAGGATGCCGCCCGCGAAGGCGGTCAAGGAGATAAAGAACAGATAGGGGAAGGTCAGCCGCAGCATCTCCGCGGCCAACTCGTATTTGCCCTCCTCGCCGATGAAACCCGGCGCGAATACCACCACGATAAGGGGAGCGGCCAGCACCCCGACCAGGGTGACAGCCAGCAGCACCGCCCCCAGGGTGCCGGCGGTGTCGTCGACGAACTGGCGCAGTTCGGAAAAACTGCGCTTCGCCCGGTACTCCGTGAGCACCGGCACGAAAGCGGTCGCGAACGCGCCTTCCGCGAACAAGCGGCGCAGGAAATTCGGAATCTTGAAGGCGACGAAGAAGGCATCCGTGCCGGCATCGGCCCCGAACACACGGGCGAGCACGAGATCGCGGACGAACCCGAGGACTCGCGAGGCGAGGGTATTCGACCCCACCGTGGCGATGGATCTCAACAGTGAGGCCAGTTCGCTTCCTCCAACGGAAAATCAGGAATCATTTCGCGCCGCCGTTTCCCGGTAACCGGTCTGCGGCAACCACCGGGACTCTGCCCGGACGGGAAAGTAGCTGGGTCCTCGAGCGCCGCCGAAGCACTCTACCCCTGATCGTGCTCATACTCGGTGAGGGTCTGAAATGCGTCCGGATGAGAAAGATTGAAATCGCGCGCATGCTGCAGATACTCGGGATCGAATCCTTCTTGGCGAATACGCTCGATCAGATCGACGAACTCCGGGCTGCGCTTGGTTTCGGTAGAAGCCGCCACCCGCGGCAACTGATAGTCGGCCACGATCCTGGCGCCTCGACTGACATGCCTGCCGGACCCGCGGTCGTCCGAGTAGTATTGGGAGAGCACCAGGATGCGCGTACCCAAATACGCCGCCTCCGCCAGGTCGTGGGTGATGAAAAAGACCGTCATCCGATGCTCGTCCCATAGTTCGAGCAGGAAAAGCTGCAGGTCCTCGCGGGTATCCGGATCAAGAGCACCGAAGGGCTCGTCCATGAGTAGGATCCTCGGCTTCATGATCAGCGACTGGGCAATCGCCACCCGCTGCTGCATGCCCCCCGAAAGTTCGTGGGGAAACTTGTCCGCGTGCCGACCCAGCCGCACCCGCTCCAGGTAGTGCATGGCCTCGTCGCGAAATTCGGCGCGGCGGCGCATGCGCTCGAAGAATCCCGCCTGCAGACGGCGACCCAGGGTAACGTTGTCCAACACGGTCAGGTGGGGAAATAGGGAATAGCGCTGATATACGATGCCGCGGGTGGTGTCGGGATAGCCCGCCACACGACCGGCGATGATCAGCTGGCCCGAGGTGGGTGCCTCCTGCCCCAAGATCAGGCGCAGCAGGGTCGTCTTTCCCGAGCCGCTGGGCCCTACCAGAGTGCACAGCTCCCCCGATTTCACCGCAAGATCCAGATTGTCCAGGATGACCTTTGCGCCGTAGGCCTTGTAAACATCGACGAGTTGCAGAGCGTATGCCTTTGCCATCGCGGGTCAATCCTTGCCGGCCAGGTACCAGGCGAAGCGCCGGCGAACGAGCGTACGCAGCGCCCAGTCCATTGTGAAGCCGAGGAAGGTGATCCAGAGGACGTACGGCAAGATGACGTCCATGGCGAGGTAGCGCCGCACCAGGAAGATTCGGTACCCCAGGCCATCCGTCGCGGCAATGGCCTCGGCGGCGATCAGAAACAGCCAGGCGGCACCCAGGGTCAGGCGAACCGCGTCGATCAGCCGGGGCAGCACCTGAGGCAGTACAATACGGTAGACCAGAGCCATCTGACCGGCCCCCAAAGTAAGTGCCTTGGTCAGCTGTTCCCGGGGTGTCCGGCTGACCGCGAGATAGACGTCCCGCGTGATCACCGGAAAGGTTCCGAAAAAGATCAGCATCACCTTGGCCAGCTCGTCCACCCCCAGGCTGATGAACAGGATCGGCAGAATCGCCAGCGGCGGGATCATCGAGATGAAGGTAATGAACCCAAGGAACGATGCCCGCAGCCCGGGGAACAGGCCCATGTTGAGCCCCAGCAACAATCCACTGACAGCCGCCAGCGACATCCCCAGGAGCAGCCGCTGGAGACTCGCCTTGGTGTCTTCGAGTAGGATGTACTTGCCGCTTCGGCGGTCTGGTGTAAACGCCGCGCGCTCCACCGCGCTCGCCATCTCGGAGACCCGGGGCAGAAGTTTGTCGCTGGGGTTGTCCCGGTGGCGCAGGTCGGAGGCGAAGAGATAGATACTGATCACCAACAAGAAGGGGAGCGCGGCCAGCAGCCAACGCAAGCCCTTTGACGGGCTGGCGTGGATGCCGAACAAGCGCGGGGGTTTGGGTTGCACGTCCTCAGTCTCGCCCCACCGCTTCCATGAAGCTGGATTCGAAGCGCAGCTTGACGTTGCCCGCGTCACCCAGCACGCTGCCGTCGGGAAAGGAGATTCCGACAAAGTCCGGGGAAGCAGCGCCAGCGCCGAACAGACCCTTGTCAAAAGAGAACTGACGCACCTGCTGCATCGTCTCTTTCACCTTCTCGCCCTTGGCAAAGGCGGCGGCTTCGTCCGCCCGATAGAACATGGCGGTGGTGCGCAGCTGAGCCCGAAACTCCGCCTCCGTCGCCTCGGACATCTCGGCCATGTAGGCGATCGCATCCCCGGCCGCGGCGTCCTGGCGCGACATCACTGCCATGACCTCGTACCAGGCGCCGACCAGTGCCTGTTTCAAGGCTTCCGGGGCCTCGGTCTTTACCACCATCAGATCGATGATCTCACCCGGGATCTGC
>JAHEIA010000382.1 GCA_024639625.1 Chromatiales bacterium | reverse complement strand
GAGGCAATTTTCCGCCATCCGGAAGTCCGAAACGCTGTATCGCCGCAAAGCCTATCCAGCACCGAGGACTGCCGGCCCCCTGTGGTTGGGGAACGGGTACCTCAACGCTGCCCGATACGCCGTGGCGGCGAATCCTCGCAAAACACGGCCAGCTAACGCACAGGCGAGAAATCAGTCCTTTTCCTCGTCCTTGCTGTTGGCGCCATAACTCTCGAGCAGGCTCTCCTGCATCGACTGCCATAGGCTGAGGTTGCGCTGGGCCATCTCGGCGAACACCGACATCGGCGCCTTGCGCACCAGGTCCGCCATCTGCTCCTGCATGGCTTTCTGCTGCTGCAGAAAAAATCCCATGCTTTCTTCCAGATAACGCGACATGAATCCCTGCATGGCATCCCCGTAGGCCCGTATGATCTCCTCGAGTACGTCGGTGGTCAGTATCGGCTGTCCCTTTTCCTCCTGTTCCAGGATGATCTGGAGCAGGATGCTGCGGGTGAGATCTTCCCCGCTTTTCGCATCAAGGACTCGGAACTTGGTCCCTTCCTTCACCAATCGGCAGATATCTTCCAGGGTGACGTACTTGCTGATCGCGGTGTCATACAAACGTCGATTCGGGTATTTCTTGATGATTCTTTCGCTTTCCATTCAGCCTCTTTGGTTTCCGCCCCACTGCCTCATGTACCTGCTCAACCGGCCGGCCGCGGCCTTAGCCATGACTTCCCCCGGCATCCGCCTTGCCTCGCCGCGTAGCTGCCCAGCGGGAACGGCACCTTCTGGCGATTATCCCGCGAGGCGCTGAGGATCCGGCCGGATCCTCTCGCCATCATAACCGTGATCCCATTGTCGGGGTATCGAACCCCGGGTGCAGATTCCTCTGCAATCGTTTATTCAGGGGCTCGACGGTCTTCGGTAACACGGACGACATACACCGAGCACGCGGCAGTCAATACCTGCCACGTGCCCGAGAATCACTTTTCCGTCGCCTCCGGACACTATTGCGATTCCGCTCGCTATCGGTCTCCGTCCATTCTACTGGCCCCTTACCAAATCAACGTTCCACGGCGAGCGCGACGCCTTGGCCGCCACCGATACACAAGGTCGCCAAACCCTTGGCTGCGTCGCGTCTGGCCATTTCGTGCAACAGGGTTACGAGAATCCGCGCGCCCGACGCACCGATAGGATGACCCAGCGCGATAGCCCCGCCATTGACATTGACTCGCTCGGTATCCCAACCCATATCCATATTGACCGCAATCGCCTGCGCGGCGAAGGCCTCGTTGGCTTCGATCAGATCGAGGTCCGCAGCTGCCCATCCAGCCTTGTCGAGGCAACGCCGGCTCGCTGGGATCGGGCCGGTGCCCATGATCGCCGGATCGACCCCGGCGCTGGCGTAACTCGCCACCTTGGCCAGGACCGGGAGGCCCAGTTCCGCAGCCCTTCGGGCAGACGCGACCACTACCGCGGCAGCGCCGTCATTGATCCCGGAGGCATTCCCTGGGGTTACCGTGCCGTCCTTTTGGAACGCCGGTCGCAGTTTCCCCAAACCCTCGGCCGTGGTGCCATGACGCGGAAACTCGTCGCTATCGACGACAACCGGGTCCCCTTTGCGCTGCGGGATCTCTACCGACACGATCTCATCACGTAGACGCCCGGCCTTTTGCGCCGCCTCCGCTTTTTGTTGCGAGCCGGCGGCGAAGGCGTCCTGCTGTTCGCGGGTGATGCCGTATTTCTCCGCCACATTTTCCGCCGTACACCCCATGTGGTACGCATTGAAGGCGTCCCACAGACCGTCGACGATCATCGTGTCGACCAGCGACCAGTCGCCCATACGGGACCCGTTGCGTGAATTGGGTAGCACGTGGGTGGAGGCGCTCATGTTTTCCTGCCCGCCGGCGACGACGATGTCGGCGTCCCCGCACTTGATCGCCTGGGCTGCCAGATGCACGGCCTTGAGGCCGCTTCCGCATACCTTGTTGAGGGTCATGGCCGGCACCTCGACGGGAAAACCCGCACCGATGGCCGCTTGTCGGGCCGGATTCTGGCCGACGCCTGCAGCCAACACCTGGCCCATGATCACTTCGTCTACCTGTCCCGGTTGCAATCCCGTCCGTTCGAGCAGCCCGGCGATGACTTTGGCCCCCAGGGCCGTCGCAGGAACCGTGGCCAACCCCCCACCGAACTTGCCGATCGCCGTACGCGCTGCACCAATGATGACTACCTCCTCCATCGCCGTACCTCCTCGTGATTGTTATGAAAAAAACGGGCCGGATACCCTTAACAGGTTTCCGGCCCCAACGCTACCAAGTCATCCCTGAGAGGGAGGAAAGACTCCAAGCATAAACAGGGTCAAGCCGCGGTCTGCGCTGCCTTGGCGTTCTCCTCGGCCCAACCCACGACCGCTTTTTGGGTGCCCTGCGCCACGCGGTAGAACTCCTCTGCCTGATCCACTAGCTTCTGCCCGAACTCGGCTGCAAGCTTGCCCTCCGCAGCGACCCATTTCTGCGGGTCTTTCGCTTCGCCGAGGATCTGCATCTGCCGGGCACCGAGATTCATATACTCTCTAGCCAAGTCTAGCTGCTGTTTGGCAACCTGTTCCATCGCTTGACCGGTAATCTCGCTCAACTTCAGAACCGGTTGTAGCGCCTCGCGGCTGGTATTGATCCATTGTTCGAATAACTGCTCTTTCATTGCGATTTACCCCTTATGTTTGCCAACCTACTCAGATATGTTGCAGTGCAGCATAGTTGACGCTTTTCCCCGTGTCAAGGGAATATCTTATTTTTTCTTGATCGTGCTCTTACTACCTATAACTATCCTATTTATATCCATTATTCGAACCCGATACCGATTCAGAAAGGAACAAGACAAGTATGGTACAACGATATTGCGTTGCATCAATCGAGTGCTATACTGTAGCCCGAGCCGGCGGTTTTAGCGAAGCCGCACCTACGCGTACAGGGGAGCAAAATATGACCAATAGCAGCAACTCCGCAGCCTGGGGAAAGGCCTGGCTGGATGCCCAGAAGAGCTACTGGGAGGCATGGCAAGACATGGCGGGCCAGGCAGCGGGCCCTGCTGGGGCGACCGCCACGAACCCATGGCCCCAAGGTCTCGATTTCTGGGCCGGATTGCTGGGGTCCGCGGTCCCTGAGGAATCCCGCGAAATCGCGCAGCGTTTGTTCGAACTCAACAAGGGCTACCTGAAACTGGGCGAAGGGCTCTGGAAGCTCACACAACAGGCCGGCGAAGGAGCGCAGACGGCGGAGAACTGGTGGCAGTCGCTGACCCAGGGGATGCAGCAATACCAACAGGATCTGACGAAACAGATGGGGGCCGGTGACGACCCTTGGGCCGGTTTCGCCACCTTCTGGGGTATGCCGCTAGATACTTGGCGCCGGGTGACGTCCGCCTGTTCGGTGATGCCCGGTGACATGGAGAAGGCGTTGCGGGGCAGCGGTCCGCCGCACCCAAGCGAAGCCTTGCAGGGTCTGCTGTCCACCCCTGCCCTCGGTTACACCCGGGAGTGGCAGGAGCAGGTGCAGCGCTGGGGCCTGCTATGGCTGGAACACAATCAAGCGTTGCAGGAATATGCCAAGGTGTTGAGTGGTGTAACGAACCGTGCAGGGGATCTGTTGGGCAAGAAACTGCAGCCGACGGCGACTGGCGAGGCGCCGGTGGAAAGCCTGCGCGCCCTGTACGATCTCTGGATCGACTGCGCCGAGGAAGCCTACGCAGAGGTCTCGGT
>JAHEIA010000035.1 GCA_024639625.1 Chromatiales bacterium | reverse complement strand
GCGGGCGTTTTCGAGGATGTAACCGCGCACGCCAGGGTGGGTGGTGCCGAGGATGCCTGGAGTACTTCGGCCGCTTTCTTCGACGCCGATAACGATGGGGATCTGGACTTGTTCGTCGCCAACTACGTGCGCTGGAACAAGGATACGGATTTCGAGGTAGACTTTCGCCTTACGGGCATCGGACGGGCCTACGGCCCACCAACCGCTTTCGAGGGTTCCTACTGCTACCTCTATTCCAATCAGGGCGACGGCAGATTCCTTGACGTATCGTCCACAGCGGGTATCCAGGTTGACAATCCAGCCACAAACAGACCGGTGGCTAAGGCCCTAGCCGTAGCGCTCGCCGATATCGATAGCGACGGCTCGATGGATGTCGCGGTAGCGAACGATACGGTGCGGAACTTCTTGTTTCGCAACCTTGGTGACGGCAGGTTCGAGGAGATCGGGACCTTGGCGGGAATGGCCTTCGACCGCAACGGCGCCGCGACCGGTGCGATGGGAATGGATGCCGCCTATTATCGCAACGACCAGGAGCTGGGACTGGCTGTCGGTAATTTCGCCAACGAGATGACCTCTTTCTATGTAACCCAAGGCGCGTCGCTCCCGATGGCGGACGAGGCGATCGTTGAGGGGATTGGCCCGGGCTCACGGAAAGTTCTCACCTTTGGCCTGTTCTTTTTCGATGCGGATCTGGACGGCAGGCTGGACTTGCTGCAAGCCAACGGGCATTTGGAGCAAGAGATCAACCAGGTGCAGCCGAGTCAGGACTATGCGCAATCGCCGCAGCTATTTTGGAACTGCGGCACAGTTTGCCGCGCCTCATTCCTGCAGCTCCCCGCGCAGACCATCGGCGACCTGGCGCGGCCCTTGGTGGGGCGGGGCGCGGCCTACGCGGACATCGACGCTGATGGGGACCTGGATGTGGTTATCACCCAGAACGGGGGGCGCGCTCGGTTGTTTCGCAACCAGCAGGATCTGGGACATCATTGGCTGCGGGTTCGTTTGTCGGCCGGCAAGGGAAACCGGGATGCCATCGGTGCCCGCGTGCTTGTGCGTACCGGTGATCTCGAACAGCGGCGGCAGGTCATGCCGACCCGCAGTTACCTGTCGCAAGTGGAGTTGCCGCTCACCTTCGGCTTGGGTGCCGCGGACACCGTGGACGAGATTCGAGTACAGTGGCCGGACGGTGTGGTGCAGACGCTGACCCAGATGCCGGCGGACCGGATGATCGTCATCGAGCGCCCGGATCGGCCGTGAGCATGAAGCGCAGGCCTGGAGGCAGACGATGCACGCGAGGCCGGGCGGCTTGGCTCTGGAGCAACACTGCCATGCTCGCAACCGCCCTGCTGCTTCCAGCGTCGCAGGCGGCGCGCTCCGGCGATATGTTCACCGACCAGGCAGCCGCAACGGGTCTCGATTTTTTTTACTTCAATGGCATGAGCGGGGAGTTCTTCTTCAACGAAAACGTCGGCGCCGGGGTGGCTCTTTTCGATTACGACAATGATGGCGATCTGGACGTCTACTTTACCCAGGGCAGAATGCAGGGGGAGGGCAAGGGGCTCGAGAATGCCCTATTTCCGCCTCCTGCAGGCGTCGCACTGACCGATCGCTTGTTTCGTAATGATCTGGTAGTGACAGACGATGGCGGGCGGGTGCTGCATTTCACCGACGTCACAGAGCAGAGCGGCATCCAGGGGGACGGTTACGGTATGGGAGTGGCCGCCGGGGACTACGACAACGATGGTTGGGTGGACCTCTACGTCACCAACTTCCGAGCCAACCAGCTTTGGAGGAACAACGGCGACGGCAGCTTCTCCGACACAACCGAGCGCGCGGGAGCCGAAGAACATCGCTGGAGCGTGAGCGCGGTGTTTCTGGACTACGACCGGGATGGCTGGCTGGATCTCTTCGTCGGTAACTACACCGACTTCTCTTTGCAAAACAAGCGGATTTGTTACGCACCCAACAGCGCGAGGGATTATTGTTCGCCGAAGCTGTACGGCGCACTGCCCGATCGTTTGTTGCGCAACCAGGGAGACGGCAGCTTCGAGGATGTCTCGGAACAGGCCGGCATTACGCGAGCTTTTGGCCCCGCGCTGGGTGTGATCGGCACTGATCTCAACAACGACGGTTGGCTCGACCTCTATGTCGGCAATGATGCTGCCGCGAATCAGTTGTGGCTCAATCAGCGCGACGGCACCTTCCGCGACGAGGCGTTGTTGTCTGGGACCGCAGTGAACATGGAGGGCGCGGTCGAGGCGAGCATGGGCGTGGACGCAGCCGATTTTGATGGCGACGGTGACGAGGACCTGTTCATGACCCACCTTCTCGGTGAGACCAACACGCTCTATGTGAATGACGGCCATGGATGGTTCGAGGATCGCAGTCTCGTCAGCGGCCTGGCGGTCCCCAGCAAAGCATACACCTCCTTTGGGACCGCTTGGTTCGACTACGACAACGACGGCTGGCTTGATCTGTTTGCCGCCAACGGGGAAGTGCGCGTAGTCCCCATATTAGCGAAGGCGGGAGACAATTACCCGCTGCACCAGCCGAACCAGCTGTTCCGCAACCGGGGGGACGGTACCTTCGAAGATATCAGCGCTCAGGCGGGCGCAGTCTTCACGCTGTCGGAAGTCAGCCGAGGCGCGGCTTTCGGCGATCTCGACAACGATGGTGATACCGACATCGTGGTCGCCAACAATAGCGGTGCGGCAAGACTGTTGCGCAACGAGGTGGGCAACGCCAGGCATTGGCTGGGGCTGCGCCTGGTCGCGAAGCAGGGACGTGATGCCCTGGGTGCGCGGGTGGAGATCCAGATCGGTGAAGATAGGAGGCTCTGGCGGCGGGTCCGCACAGGCGGCAGTTATGCGGCTGCCAACGATCCGAGAATCCTAGTGGGACTGGGGCAAGCCACTCGGGTGGACCGGGTGCGCGTGTATTGGGCCGACGGAGACGTTGAAGATTGGCCGGAGGTTCCGCTCGGGCGCTACACACCACTGCGCCAGGGTCAGGGTCGCGGAGTTGCACAATAGATGGAAACCCTGGTTCTACCAGATGCCGGGTTCAAGCCTGCGGGGCCGGGTCCATCGATGCGGCGTCTTGCGCAAACGAGGCCGCAGCGGATTCGATCCCGCACGCAGGCGCGGCGGCGCGGCTAGCACGCTGCGGAACAGGGGGGCGTTATGAAGGGAACCCAGGCAGGTGACAAACGGTGGGCGGTTGGTTTGCTCTGCCTGCTGTGGGTGGCAGCGCCGGCCGCGGAACCGGAGACTGCACAACGGGCATCGTTACTGCCGGTGCCGGTGCCGGACATCGCGGGTACCGAGCCGACGGTGCGGGAAACCCTGGAGATGGCCCGCGCAAGCCTGCAAGCGGTAATTCAGGATCCGACGTCCAGCGAACAGAAGATGGCCACCGCATTCGGTGAAATGGGGGAGCTTTATCACTCGCATCACGTCTACGTACCCGCGGAGCCTTGTTACCGCAACGCGCACAGCCTACAGCCCCGGGAATTCCGCTGGCCCTACTATCTCGGGTATCTGATGCAGCAGACCAGCCGGCCGGCTTCCGCGGTAGACGATTATCGTGCCGCGGCGGAGTTGCGCCCGGCATACGCGCCCGCGCGTCTGCGCTTGGCACAGGCCCATGCCGAGAACAACCAACCGGATCTCGCCGCAGCAATCTTTCGCTCTCTGCTGGACGATGCGGGGGTCGGCGTGGCAGCGGCCTACGGGTTGGGCAAGATCGAGCTGGCGCGCGGCAGGCCCGAGCCCGCGGTGGAATTGTTCGAACGGGCCTTGGCGGAACAGCCGGACGCCAACAAGATCCACTATTCTCTCGGCATGGCCTACCGGGCCCTGGGCCAGCTCGAGTCGGCCCGCGCCCAGCTCGCGCTCTACGCGGACGGTGTGCCGCGCGTCGACGACCCGGTCCTGCAGCGAATGGAGGAACGCTCCTCGGGGGTTCTCACCCTGCTCTACAAGGCCATTAGCGCGGTGCATTCCGGCGACCATGCGGCGGCCACAGAAGCCTTCCGGGAGGCGCTGGAGCTGGATCCGGACAATGTGAACGCCCGCGTGAGCTATGCTCGATCGTTGTATCTCAGCGGCAATCCGGGGGCTGCCCGAGAGCAACTGGAGGATGTGCTACGCAGAGAGTCTGAGCATGCACTGGCGCATTTCTTTCTCGCGGTATTGGCGGAATCCGAAAACCAGCCCGAAGATGCAAGGCAGGGTTTCCAAACCACGCTGCGGCTCGAACCGGCGCATTCGGGGGCGCACCATTTTCTGGCCGATAACTTGATGCGGGATGGTGACTTCGCGGCCGCGCTAGAGCATTATGCCGCCGCTGTGCGCTTCGCCCCCGATGATCGTCCCGCGCGTTTGATGGAGGTGGCGGCGATGATCCTCGCGGGTGTAGAACCGCTGCGTGTCCGCGAAGCCCTCGAAAAGGGGCTCGCGGCGGATCCCGACGACCCGCTGCTCCAGCAGGTCTTGGTCCGCCTGCTCGCGGCCAGCCCGCAAGACGGGGTGCGGGACGGGAAACGGGCGGTTGCTCTGGCCGAGCCCCTGTTCCATGGGGCCAATCTCCTGGAAAACGCGGAAGCACTTGCCATGGCGTATGCGGAGGCGGGCCGCTATGCCGATGCCGCCGCTCTGCAGCAGAATGCCTTGGATGCGGCAATGGCCGCTGGGCGCTTTGACGCTGCACCGAGACTGGATGACAATCTGCAACGCTACCGGGAGGGCGAGCCTTGTCGTGAACCCTTCCCTGGGTTTTTCCCGGTGTTCTATCCGTCGCCCACTCCCGTGGCCGCTGTATTCCGGGAGTATCCCACCAAACAGGCCTATTGAGCTCTGCCAGGATGCAAGCCCTGCTTCGAACCTCGGCTCTTACCCTCTCCCTGTGCCTCGGGGTCTTGGCGGGCTGCTCTTCGCAGGACGACGAGCGCGCGCGCGTACAAGAGGACAGCATGCTTCCCAGCGCGCCGGATGGCGATGCGGTCGCGAGCAATAATCGCGGCGTGGGACTCATGGGGCAGTTCGAATACGCTGCCGCTCGCGAAGTCTTTGCCGATCTGGTGGCGCGTTACCCGGATTGGTCCGATGCGCGAGTCAACCTGGCAATCGCCACCCTCAATCGACAGCAGATAGGCGACGAGGCCGGCGCATTGGCCCTGGTCGACGAGGTACTGGAGCAACAGCCGGAGCATTTGCGAGCCAACTATGTAGCGGGGCTCCTGCGGCTCTACCTCTCGTCGCCGGAGCAGGCGACGCCCCACTTTCGTAGGGTGGCGGAGCAGGATCCGGCGGACGCCTTTGCCGCCTACTATCTGGCGCAGTGTCTTGCCCAGCAATCCGCGCACGAGGAGGCACTTACCTGGTACGAGCGGGCCATGGAGCTGGATCCCTACCTGCGAAGCGCCTTCTATGGCGCGTTTCAAGCGTTGCAGAAGTTGCGCCGCCGCGACGAAGCGCGGGCGTTGATCGAGATCTATCAGCGCCTGGCGGCCAATCCCCGAGCCCATCTGGCGGAATTCAAGTACACCCGCATGGGGCCGAAGGGAGAGGCCCTGGCCTTCGATGTGGGTGTGCCGCGGGTCGCAGTCTCGGTGCCCGAGGGCCCCGTCTTTCGCGATCCGGTCGCGTTGCCGCTACCTGCGGGTCTATCGCTTGCGGATGCGTCTCGGGGAGTGAGCCTTACCGTGGCAGATCTCCAGGGCGACGGGCCACTCGACCTATTCATCGCCGGTGCGGGGAGAGGCGAGGGCGTCCACAACCTGCTCCTGCGCGGCGATGCGAGCGGCGGTTTTCGACCCGATCTCGAGCATCCTCTGGCGGGTGTCGGCAAGGTCAACGCGGCGCTTTGGGGAGACTACGACAACGATGGCCTGACCGATGCCTATCT
The DNA here is from genome assembly GCA_024639625.1 of Chromatiales bacterium. Classification (GTDB taxonomy): domain Bacteria; phylum Pseudomonadota; class Gammaproteobacteria; order Chromatiales; family Chromatiaceae; genus JAHEIA01. The sequence continues at coordinate 6,174 of JAHEIA010000035.1, read as the reverse complement.
GTTGCGTCGTGGCCCCAACCAGCTCTGGCGGCAAACCGCGGACGGCACCTGGATGGACGTGACGACGGCCACCGGCACTGGAGGCGGGGATCTGGATACGGTAGACGGCGTGTTCTTCGACGCAGATCATGATGGCGACCTGGACCTGTTCCTGGTCAACGCGGACGGTCCGAACGAACTGCTGAACAATAACCTGGACGGGACCTTCCGCCCGCTCGCCGTCGAGCGTGGAATTGCCGGTCGAGGTACCGGGTCGAGTGCGGCGATCGTGGTGGATATCGATCGAGACCGGGACATGGACATCCTGGTTGTCAATCGGCAACCGCCAAACGACGTGTTCGTCAACGACCGGCTGTGGAACTACCGGGCTGGTGAGGGATTCGAGCAGTTCCGCGTGGCGGAACTGGCAACCGGGCTCGCGGCCGACCTCGACGCCGATGGTCTTCCCGAACTCTACACCTTGTCAGCTAACGGCGTTCCGGCGCGGTGGCGCGAGCGCGCCGGCGCCTGGACGCCGGAGGCGGTGGGCGGGCCCAAGGACGCGGGAGATCGCTGGTCGCAACTGATGGTGCTCGATACGGATGGGGACGGGGTGCTCGAATTGCTCGGTGCGGGGTCCGGAGGTTGGGCTGTCCTGCCCACCGGGACATCTGCCGACGCGTCACTTCCCCGAGCTGATGCAGCGCTCGCAGGCATCACACCCCTGGTTCAGGAGGCGGGCGCAGGGCCCGCGCTGCTTGGGCTCTCGCAGCAGGGCGGGTTGCTCCTCTGGCCGCCCGGGCCCGGACGCTTGCCTTATCTCAATCTTGTATTGACTGGGAAGGAAGACCAGGGACAAGCGATGCGCTCGAACGCCTCCGGCATCGGGGCGCACATCGGACTGCGGGTCGATTCCCGCTGGACCATGGCCGTGGCCCTGAACGGCGGATCCGGACCCGGACAGAGCCTGCAGCCGCTGGCCCTAGGTCTCGGGGGGGCGGCGAAGGCGGATTTTCTCCGCATCGAATGGTCAGACGGGGTCCTGCAGACCGAGCTCGACCTGGAGCCGGGCCGCGCCTACAGCATCCCGGAAACCCAGCGGCAGCTATCGAGCTGTCCGGTATTGTTCGTCTGGGACGGCGCCGGCTACCGTTTCGTCACCGACTTTCTCGGTGTCGGGGGCATGGGTTACGCCGTGGCGCCCGGAGAATACGCGGAGCCGCGCCCTTGGGAGAATGTGTTATTGCCGCAAGACCTGGCGCAGCCGGAGGCGGGACGCTACAAGCTGAAACTGAGCGAGCCGATGGAGGAGGCCGCCTATATCGATCGGGTGAGGCTCGTGGCCTATGATCTGCCGCCGGGATGGCAGATGGCGCTGGATGAGCGCATGGGTATCGAGGGTCCGGAGCCGACCGGAGAACCGCGTTTTTTTCGCCGCGAACTGTTGCCCGCGCTCGCGGTCAATGAGCGGGGAGAAAGCGTCACTCACGCGATCGGGCACAGGGACGGGATTGCGGCACCGGTAGGGCGATTGGACCCACGTTTCATCGGCCGATTACTCGACGAACACGCCTTGGTATTGACCTTCGATACCCCGCTGGACGCGATAGCGGGAGAGCCTGTGCTGGTTGCCGATGGTTGGGTCGAATACCCGTATTCGCAGACCAGCTTCGCCGCCTGGCAGGCGGGCGCCGGCTTCGACCCACCGTCGCTCGAGGCGCGCGCCGGTGATGGCCCTTGGGTGATGATCGCGGAGCGCTTCGGTTATCCGGCCGGGATGCCGCGGCGGATGGCGTTGCCGCTGCGCGGTTTGCCACCTGGGGCAAGCCAACTGCGGCTGCGCAGCAATCTGGAGGTCTATTGGGATCGGCTCTCGGTTGCCTTTGCAGAACCGCTGCAGGGAGTGCAGCCTCGGCTGATGCGGCTGCAAAACGCGAGAGTAGCGAAGACCGGTTTCGCCAAGCGCACCGACTCGGCGCAGCGGCGTCCGCAGTACGATTATCAACAGCGGCGCCCCTTCTGGGACGCCCGTTACATGCGGGGTCTCTACACCAGGCTGGGCCCTGCCGAGGAACTCGTGAACCGCGCCGATAGTGCCTACGCGATTATCGGCGCGGGCGAAGAGATCCATCTCGAATTTTCCGCCCCGGCTGTGTCGCCGCGGCCCGGGTGGTCGCGGCGTCTGGTGTTGGAGACCCGTGGCTGGACCAAGGATATGGACCTGTTCACCAAGGATGGCGAGACCCTGCAGCCCCTGCCGTCTGCTGGTCGGCGGAGCGCCGAGGCAGCCGCGTTGCTGGCTCGCTATAACGTGCGTTTTCAGGAGGGATATTGAAACCGTTTTGCCGGAATTGGCAAGAGTTGGAGAAGGCCCGGGGGACCTTAGTCCCCCGGCCTCGTTGGACGGTCACCAGATCGTTGTCAGATCTGATTCCCCCGGGTTGAATTCCCGGTTATTTTTCGGCCGTAGTGGCCGGTGCGACCGCTACTGGGGCCACGAGCGGAGCGCCCCAGCCGCCGTAGGGGTAGCCGCCCCAACCGCCGCCGTAGGGATAGCCCCAACCGCCGCCGTAAGGATAGCCGCCCCAACCGCCGTAATAGGGATAGCCGCCCCAACCGCCGTAATAGGGATAGCCGCCCCAACCATAGGGGCCGCCGCCATACCAGGGTCCGCCACCGTACCACGGGCCGCCACCCCACCAAGCCGAAGCGTTGGAGGCCAGCATCGCAGCGGAGCCGGCGATCGCAGCGATCGCAACAAGTTTGGTTACTTTTTTCATCTGCTTTTCTCCCTCTGACTCTACTGAAACGTCACTAAAAAACCGATGATTCAACCAATTTGCACAGCGGAAAATCGCATGATTTCCCTTTCGGTGCAAGATCCCTGACGCCTGTCAGCCCACCAGGAAGATCTGTTGGCCATTTCGTGTGGACCGAGACTAGCGTACTTAACTATAGCAGGTCGCCGATTTCAGCATGTCTCGACGCTGGTCTGCACGGGTTTGTCGGCGCCAGAAACCGTCAGACAAGACCCCCGTAGATGCGCAGCCGATGCATGGCACGGCAACCGGGAGGAGGCGGGTCTGACGATCGCTCGCCCGCCCACTGCGATCCTCGTCACTCTCCGCCGCGACGCTGTTGCAGCGGCCGATGGCATATTCGAAGGGTACACAACTGCCCGCCGATCATCCGCCGAAGCGGGGCGATCGGCGCGATGGCTGGGGCAAGAACATGCAGGGCTGGTTATCATACCGTCGGTCGTGTGGAGTTTGGCGCCGGGGAATCGGAAAGGAAGAAAATCGTGAAGCGGAACGGAGGGCGTTGGTGCAGGGTTGCTTGTCTCAAATGCGGTTTGCTGCGTTGGATGATGATGTGCCTGCTGGGATTCGGCGTGAGCACGCCGGTTTCCGCCTTGCAGTTTTTCGTCGAGCCGCCGAATCCGACGGAGAACGACACCATATCGGTCACCATCGGGGATTCCCAGTGTAAGGGCGGCGGTGGCGCTTATTATGATCCGGGTCTAGTGTTCCCAGTGGAGTTCGCAGCGGGCGTCGTGGAGATCACGGCAGGGTTCACCACCCCTCCCGACCCCTGGTGTTTCGCGGTGCCTCCCGCGGTAGAGATCACGATCGAGATCGGCCGCCTGCCGGCGGGAACCTACCGGGTCGATTATTACAACATCATCGACGGTGCAGAACCGTTTATGTTGGGATCTTTTGATCTCGTCGTGCGCCCAGATGCACGGGCCTCGATTCCGTCTCTTACCGTCTATGGGTTGTTTATACTAGTCGTGCTCCTGGGTATGCTGGGCGCCCGCAAGCTGCTCCGGGACGCTCGATGAGGTTGTTCCGAGATCAGAGGCAACTCTGACCCCGCGGCTGACGACAATCGACGAGTGAGTCGAGGAGAGAGGGACCCGCACCCGAAGCCGGTTCTCGGTTACGTCCTGGATGGTCTGACCTACCGAATCCGCCGCGACCTTACAGGCGCTCCGGGGCGCTCGATTCGAGGGCGGCTACAGCAGCAGGGCCATGCGGGGTCAGTCCCCGCCCACGCCGAGTGTTTCCAGCAGGTCCAGCAACATGGCGTCCAGCAGTCGTTGGCCCTTCGCCGCGGAAGCCAACGTGGGGTCTCCGTACACCCCGCTGGGCGAGTAGTTCGCGGCGCCTGGATCCCAACGATTGAACCGTCCGCTAATTTCCCTGCCGTTGCAGGGTTGCGCCTTGCCCATCTCGACCCTGTCGGGAGCGATCTTCAGCATGATCGAGGTCTCGATCTCGTCGGCGTGTCCGCCCCGTGGCTGTTCGCTGACCGTTGCCTCGGCGGCCCGGAAGTGGGTGCCCTGATAGACGTTGCACAGACGGATCTCGGGTGCCGCGCCGCAGCGGCGAACCGCCCGACGCAGCGGTCCGATGGTGCTGATCCCGGTGTTGAGGATCAGAATCCCGGGCGCTCCCGCCAGCCGAATGCCGGCCAGGATCTCGACCAGCATCGCGCTAAATGTAGCCGCGGTGAGACTGCAGCTTCCGGGATAGTCGACAAAGGCAGGGTAGTGTCCGTAGCCTACGGTCGGCCAGACGACCACCGGCTGCTGTGCGGCCAAGGCGCCAGCCAGCCAATGTGCCTGCAAATGGTCTGTGTTCATCGGAAGGTGCAGTCCATGCTGTTTGCACTCCGCGCCGACGGGAAGCACGGCCCAGTCCCCTCGCCGGAGTCGCGCCGACACCTCGGACCAGGTGGTCTGGGCGACAAAGATTCCTCGTCCCGGCATGCTCTCTGTCCGTCACTGCCCGCAGCACGGCACGTTCAGCGACTGCGATTTCGCGGAATGCAAGACCCCCGGACGCTCGGCCGGTCGTAGCCCAGCAATGGACTAGCGTTGGTGCCAGCGGGTTCTGCGTCTGTATGCCGAAGCTGCAGCATAAGAACTGCGGCTGCGCGGTGCAAGCAAGGGATTCGCGAATGCTTACCCCAGCGCAAGCGGGGCCGTGTCGAGAGATTCCCGGAGCTGCCGCAAGGTCTCGATGTGTTCGTCCCAGTAGCGCGGGCTGTTGAACCAGGGGAAGGCGCGGGGAAACGCGGGGTCCTGCCAGCGTCGCGCGAGCCAACCGGCATAGTGGATGATGCGCGATGCGCGTAGCGGCTCGACCAGATGCAACTCGCGCAGATTGAAATCGAAGAACTCATGGTACCCCTCGAGCAGGTCGCTGAGTTGTATGCTCATGTCCCGGCGCTCGCCGGACAGCAGCATCCACAGGTCCTGCACCGCGGGGCCGTTGCGGCAATCGTCCAGATCCACGAGATGGGCGCCCCCTTCCTCGGTCCAGAGGATGTTGCCGGGATGGAAATCGCCGTGCAGGCGGATCTGCTGCACCTCGCCGGCGCGCTCGAAGCCTGCGCGGATCTGTAGCCAGAGTTCGGCCACCAGTTCGCCGTAACTGTGTCGATGTTCCTCGGGGAGGAAATTGTGTTCCTGGAGGTATCGCGCAGCGCTAACGGCGAAGTCCGCGTCCATTGTCGGCCGCTCAGCAAAGGCGCGTTGCGCCCCGATTGCATGCATGCGCCCGAGAAACCGGCCGAGGCGCAGCAGAGACTCGGGGTCTTCGAGCTCGGGCCAGCGGCCGCCGCGGCGCGGAAACAGCGCGTAACGCAACCCGCCGAACTTGTGCAGCGTCTCGCCGTCGGCACTGGCCAGCGGAGCGACCACGGGGATCTCGTGCCGTTCGAGTTCGCGGCTGAAGGCGTGTTCCTCGAGAATTGCCGCATCGCTCCAGCGTCCGGAACGGTAGTATTTGGCGACCAGGAAGTCTCCATCCTCCACACCCAGCTGATAGACCCGGTTCTCGTAACTGTTCAGCGCGAGCATGCGGCCATCGGGCGAGATACCCAATTGACTCAGTGAATCCAGGATCAGATCGGGGGTGAGGCCCATGAAGGGGCGGGGGTCGGTCGTCAGCATCGAGCTGGCGGTTCCACAGACAGCGCCGGTTTACCCCAACGCACCCGGCTGAGGGCACCAGTCCGCCGCGATCGTCCGGTCAGTACTGGTCCCGGCAACTTGATTACCACTTCCAGTCGGCGATGAACACGTTGGTCTCACCGCGTACCTTGCCGTTCCGGTTGGAGGCGAACACCAACTGCTGCCCATCGTGGGAGAACATGGGAAATCCGTCGAAGCCGGGGTAGTGGGTGACC
>JAHEIA010000034.1 GCA_024639625.1 Chromatiales bacterium | reverse complement strand
CAGCCTCTTCCACATCCACCGAAACCAGGCGCGACACCCCTGGTTCATGCATGGTAACGCCGGTGAGCTGATTCGCGATCTCCATCGTCACCTTATTGTGGGTGATGAAGATGAACTGGACTTTCTTCGACATCGACCTCACCAGATCGCAGTAGCGGCCCACGTTCGCATCATCCAGCGGCGCATCCACCTCGTCCAGCATGCAGAACGGAGCGGGGTTGAGTTGAAAGATCGCAAACACCAGTGCGACCGCGGTCAGGGCCTTCTCGCCGCCCGACAACATATGAATATTGCTGTTGCGTTTACCGGGTGGTCGCGCCATGACCGCCACACCGGTATCCAAGAGATCTTCGCCGGTCAGCTCGAGGTAGGCATGACCACCACCGAAGAGTCTGGGAAACAGCTCCTGCAGTCCCGAATTGACCTTATCGAACACCTCTTTGAATCGACTCCGGGTCTCCCGGTCGATCTTCCGAATGGCACCCTCGAGGGTCTCCAGGGATTCGCTGATATCCGCGTGCTGGGCATCCAGATATTCCATCCGCTTGGACTGTTCCTGGAACTCGTCGATCGCCGCGAGATTGATCGGGCCAAGGCGCTGGATGCGCAAGCCAAGCTTTTCCAAACGCTGCTGCCATTCGGCCTCCTCGGCTTCCGACCCCAGGTGGGCGAGCAGATCGTCGATCGAGTGCCCCGATTCCTGCAGCTGCTCCTCCACGGTCTTGGCACGAACCAGGATCTCCTGGCGTCGAATCCGCTCTGCATCGAGTACGCCGCGCGCCTGTTGCACCGCTTGCTCGGCTTGATGGCGCCCTTGTTCCAGGTCACGCAGCTTGCCGTCGATCCCTTCCAACGTGGTGCGCACCCCACCGAGTTCCGCCTCCACCGCCACGCGCCGTGTCAATTCCGCTTCCAGAGACACCCCCAATTGCTCCAGCGGGGCGGCGCCGCTGGCGATGCCTTCACGCAACTCGGCGCATCGCTGCTCGAGGTGTTCAAGCTGACCGGCCATGCGCTCGCGACCCTCGATCAAAGACGTCTGGGAGCTGGTCATGGACTCGATGTGCAGGGCCAGTTGATGGGCAAGTGCCCTTCGCTGCGCCGCCTGGTCGCGCAGACTGTTCAATTGCTGGCGCAATGCATCGCGTTGCGCCACCAGTTCTGCACGTCTCTCGGCCAAGGTCTCCATTCGCTCGAGGGCATCATGCAATCGGGCCCGCGCGCGTTCAATTTGCTCCCGGTCCTGCTCCGACTGCATGTGCAACTCGCGTTGCTCGTGCGCGACGTGTTCTCTGCGGCTCTGCAGATGCTCCGCGCGGGTGCGCTTGGCGCTGAGTTGAGTGCGCAGCTCCGCCAGTTCGCGGTTGATTTCATTGAGGCTCGCCTGTACCCGCTCACGTTCCTCCTCCTGAGCGTGCAGCTGCGCGCGATCCGATTCCAGATTGGTAGCCAGCAGCTCGGCCGATTCGTGCAAGACCTCAGTTCGGGTCGTCAGCTCGCGCAGCTCCTGCTCGCGTGCCAGGATACCCACGTGCGTGTCGTCACCACGGACCAGGCGCATCCAGCCCGGGCCGAGCCACACCCCGCGGGGGGTCACCACCGACTGTCCGGATCCGAGTTGCGGCCGCACGGCGATCGCTTCTTCGAGATCCGCCGCCACGAACACGCCTTGCAGCAATCCCTGCAAGGCCGCCGGGCCCCTCACGTGGGCCGCCAAGGTCTTCGGGTCCTCCGCCGGAATACTCTGGCCATGCGCCGCAAACAGACCCAGAGCGCCTTCATCCAGGCCCTCGGCGCTGCGCTCCGCGGACTCCAGATCGTCGACGCAGACAGACTCCAGGTGGAAGCCGAGCACGCTCTCGACCGCCTGCTGCCAACGCGGATCCACTTCCAAGCGCTGGACCAGACGTGCCGCCTGCTCCAGATCCTGCGCGCGCAACCACTGGGCTACCGCGCCTTGGTCCATGCCCAGAGCCGCCTGCTGCAGCGCTTCGATCGAACCGACACGCCCTTTCGCCATCTGCAGCTCGGCGCGCACCCGGTCCAGTTCATCGCTGCGGCTCCCCATCTGGTCGCGCGTCTCGCGGACGCCCTCGAGCACGGCACCGAGCCGTTCCTGGGCCTGCTCAGCTCGTAATGCCGCCGCCGCTTCCTGCTGCTGCAGGTCATCGATCTTGTCGCCCAGGCCGCCGTCCGCCAGGCGCTCCAGCTCTTCGCCGAGACGCTGCAGACGCCGCTGCAGATCCTGTTCCTGCTGTTCCAGGTGATTGATGCGCGTTCGTTCCACCTGAGCGGTCTGCGCCGGTTCCGCAGCCTCGTGATTGAACTGGTCCCACGCGGTCTGCCAGGCATGCATTGCCCGATCCGCCTCCTGCAACTGCTCTGCTGCTAGGCCCTCTGCCGTTTGCGCCTGCTCGAGCTCCGGGAGCTCCTTTTCTAGGGTCGTCTGCAATTCCTGCAGGCGAACCTGATCGTGGTCCTGATGCTCGCGCATCTCGCGCCACGCCTTCTCCGCTTGCTCCAGTTCCTGTTTCTGCTGCCGCAGCCCGTCACGGGCGAACTGGATCGACTGCTCGAGCCGTGATATCTCCGCCCCGACCGCGAAATAACTGCCTTGAACCTTATTGAACCGGTCGTTCGCCTGCTGATGAAGTTCCCGTTCATGCTCGATTTCCGCTTCCAACCGCCGTTGCCTGGAGACCTCCGCCTCGAGCCCGGTTTGGTGTTCCAGCAGACGTCGCTCCTGGCTCTTCAACTCGCCGTCGAGCGTCTGCCAGCGCAGCGCCAGGACCTCGGCCTTCGCCTGACGCTCCTCTTGCTTCAGTGTCTGATAGCGTTCCGCGGTCGCTGCCTGACGCTGCAGATGATGCAGTTGCTTTGCCACCTCGTCGCGCAAGTCGTCGAGCCGCGCCAGGTTTTCCCGGGTATGTGTAATCCGGTTCTCGGTCTCGCGCCGGCGCTCCTTGTATTTCGATATCCCGGCCGCCTCTTCGAGGAACATGCGCAGATCTTCCGGCCGCGCCTCGATCAGGCGCGAGATCATCCCTTGTTCGATGATCGAGTAGCTGCGCGGCCCCAATCCCGTGCCGAGGAACAGATCGGTGATGTCACGCCGCCGACAGCGCACGCCGTTGAGGAAATAACTCGATTGACCGTCTCGCGCTACCTGCCGCTTGACCGAGATCTCGCTGTATTGGGCGTACTGCCCACCCGCGCTGCCGTCACTATTGTCGAACAGCAGCTCGATGGTCGCCGTGCCGACCGGTTTCCGGGTACTGGAGCCGTTGAAGATCACGTCAGCCATGGACTCACCGCGCAGCATCTTGGCGGAACTCTCCCCCATCACCCAGCGTACGGCGTCGATCACATTGGACTTGCCACAGCCGTTGGGACCCACCACGCCCACCAGATTACTTGGCAACGGCACCGTGGTCGGGTCGACGAAGGACTTGAATCCGGCGAGTTTGATCTTCTCGAGACGCATGGAGAGCTAAGATACAAGATTAGGAGCGCCGGAGACAAGCAAGCCATAGAAATAGAATATTGATGAAGTTTCGTACATTATTTATTGTTCAATATGATATTAAATGCCCTCTTAACTCTCTGTGACAAGAAATTTCGCAGCTTCGGTTCCGGCCGTTGCGGGATCTCTTCTATAATCCGCCGCGAGACCTGCCAGCAAGAGACCAGGAACCAGCATGCCGAGTCAGCCCAACAAGCGATTGGAGACCTTCGCGAACCCGCAACCGGAGCGCGAATACACGATCCGCATACGGATCCCCGAATTCACCTGCCTGTGTCCCAAGACGGGTCAGCCGGATTTCGCTGAGCTCATCCTGGAATACGTGGCGGAGCATTTGTGCGTCGAGCTCAAGTCGCTCAAGCTCTACGTTTGGTCTTTCCGCGACGAGGGCGCCTTCCACGAGGACGTCACCAACCGGATCCTCTCTGACCTCGTGAGCGCCCTGCGACCCCGCTTCATGCGCCTGACGGCGGACTTCAACGTTCGCGGCGGGATCTACACCACAGTGGTGGCGGAACACCGGGACCCTTCTTGGCAGCCGCCGGCGCCCGTCCAGCTCCCCTGACTGCGCGGCGCCCCGCGGCGAAGGCCGGTCTCGCCCGGGACCGGTTCATGGGGGTCGACTTCGGTACCTCCGGCTGCCGCGCCGTGCTCATCGACACAGCCGGCGAGGTGGTCGCGCGGGCCCACGCGGAGATTGCTGCCCCGCTGCGCGACCCGGACGGACGTTCGGAACAGGACCCCGAACTGTGGTGGCAGGCGTTTACCCAGCTGACACACCGCTTGATAGAGCAGGCCGATCCGCGACGCATTCGCAGCCTGGCCGTGGACGGGACGTCCGCAACCCTGGTGCTGACGGATCACCAGGGCTCCCCTTTGGCGCCCGCCATGATGTACGACGATACGCGGTCGCGCGATCAGCTCCCGCGGATCCGCGCCGTGGCGCCGGTCGCCGCCCCGGTGCACAGCGCCGCTTCCAGTCTGGCCAAACTGTTGTATCTGCTCGAACGTCACCCGGGCGAGCCCGGCCGCCGGGCACTGCACCAGGCGGATTGGATCCTTGGGCGGCTCAGCGCAAGCTACGGGATCAGCGATGAAAACAACTGCCTCAAGCTGGGCTACGACGCCGTTCACCGCCGCTGGCCTGTCTGGATGCACAGACTGCGGCTACCGGAGGCCTGTCTGCCCCGCGTATTGCCGCCGGCCACCCCGGTCGCCCGATTGAGTCGAGAGGCAGCGGCCGCCACCGGCCTGCAGCCCGGGACCCTGCTCGTAACGGGCACCACCGACAGCACCGCAGCGGTGCTGGCTACCGGCATCAGCGAACCCGGCGAGGCGGTCACCTCGCTCGGCAGCACCCTGGTTCTCAAGGTGCTGAGCCCACGCCCGTTGTTCGCCGCGGAATACGGCATCTACAGCCACCGCATCGGCGGGCACTGGCTCGCGGGGGGCGCCTCCAACAGCGGCGGGGCGGTATTGGCGCACTTCTTCTCAGCGACGCAACTGCGCCGGCTCAGTGATCAGATCGATCCGGAGGTCCCATCGCGGCTGGACTATTACCCCCTGTTGCGTCCCGGAGAGCGATTTCCGGTCAACCATCCTGACCTTCCGCCTCGGCTCACTCCACGGCCATCCCAAGACCACCGCTTTCTGCAAGGCATGCTAGAAGGAATAGCGGCCATCGAACAACGCGGTTATGCGTTGTTGCGCCAACTCGGCGCCCCCCCGGTCTGCCGCGTGTGGAGCATCGGCGGCGGCGCGAGCAATCCGACCTGGCGCCGCATCCGCGCCCTCGGTCTCGGCGTGCCGGTCCTGCTCGCCCAGCAGCAAGACGCTGCCTACGGCGCTGCCCTGCTGGCGCGGACGCACCCGGGAAGCAGTCCGCCCTAACCCGCCCCTCGGTTGCTAGAGTCTGGACACGCGGCGATCCACGGCCCCGCCGCCGGCCCCTCAAGCGGCGTCATCCACGGCACGGGCTTCCCCACCAAATACGCTCAGCAATGCGGGCAGAAAGCGGCTCAACTCGAGCGTCATAAAGGTGAAGTCTGCGTCCAGGCGAGCCAGGTCGTCCTCTGCGGCGACATCCTCGCGCTCCTGCTTCACTGCATCCGAAAACCGCAAACGACGAATCGAAAGATCCTCACCGAGCACACAGCTCAACCGCTCATCCCACTCCACCGCAAGGCGTACCGCCTGTTTCCCGGCACGCAGGTGGGTCTGGATCTCCTCCGCGTCCAACGCCTGCCTGCGGCAGCGTAGAATGCCGCCGTCTTCCCCCGGGGCGCGCAATTCGCATTCGTCCAGGACCTTGAACCCACGGGCCTGCACGCTTCCGCCCAACCACCCGGTCATCACTTCCGCGCCGGACCCCTGGACGCCCAACGGCTTGACCGGCAGGCTACCGACACTTTGGCGCAACAGGCTGAGTAGTTCCTCCGCCTTGCTGGCGCTCGCCGCATCGATTAGGATCCATCCCCGGCGTGGATCAACATAGGCAGCCACGTCGGTCAATCTGCTGAACGCCCGCGGCAACAGGTCCTGAACCACCTCATCGCGAATGCGCTCGCGTTCCTTGCGGGAAACGTCGCGCAGCTCCTCGTCCTCAATTCGCTCGACCCTTTCGTTCACCTCCGCCCGGACCACCGAGCTCGGCAGCAGCTTGTCCTCCTTGCGCGCGCAGAGCAGCAGGCAACCGTTCGCTGCATGCACCAGCTGTGTCCCCTTGCGCCCCAGGGGCGGCACCCACCCGTAGCTGGCGGCCTCGAGCCGCCCGCAGGGACGGAAACGATGCTCCATCAGCTGTTGCTCCAGGGTCTCGACTTGCCACTCTGACCGCCGGCTCAGGCGGTAGCAACGCAGATTCTTGAACCACATAGACCTCTCCGCAAAAAAGGCGGCATTATGGCCCAGCATGGAAGATCCCGCCAGCGGGTTCGCGGGACAACCGATTCAGGTCCGGAAGCCGGTTTCCATCGGCGGCTGGGGCGGCAATCTACCGCGCTCCAGATCCGCGATCACCTGGGCCCCGAAGAGTAGGATCAGCGCAGCCGCCTCGAAGCTCAGCAGCGCTACGACCGCGGTGGCGAAGGATCCGTATACCACGTTGACCAGGGACAGGGTGGAGAAGTACCAGACCAGGACATGCCGCGTCAGCTCCCAGAGCAGCGCGGCGGTGATCCCACCGACAACGGCGTGGCGCAGCGCAATGCGACCGACCGGCATCACCAGATAGAGCGAGGTCAACATCAGGGCGAGCCCGCACAAACCGAGCAGGTACAGCAGGTATCTCGAACTGCCGTGCAGGCCCCATACGTGCCCGAACAGCTCGATGTGCTGTTGCTCGAGAGTTTGCAGGGCGCCGCTGATAAAAGTCACCACCATTACACCCGCACCCAGCAGGAAGATGAAGAGGAAAGGGATTAACGCCGAGACCAGAAAGTGCCTTCGGTGGATGCGCACGCGGTGGAAAAAGATCACCGACATGGCATTCTCCAGTACCGTGAAGGCCATGGTGGAAAAAAACAGCAACACCAGGATACCGATCCAACCCACGACTTTACGGTGACGCAGAAAATCCGCGACCTGCAGGGTCAGCTGTTCGGATTCCGCCGGAACGATCAGATCCAGGTGCGATCGCACGGTTGTCAACAGGGCCTCCTCCTGCAAGAAGTGCGACAGGCCCACGAGAAGCAGCGCCAACAAAGGGACGATCGAGAGCAGCGTGTAGTAGGCCACCGCCCCCGACAACAACAAACCCTGGTTGCGGCGAAAATCGGCTAGCGCGTCGAAGAGGAAGCGGGCCGAACGACGCAGGGGATCAACGATGAGTTCAAACGAGTGCGGCATAAATTCGGCTTTTCCGGCGGCGAGACGGCGTTCTCTAGTGTACTGCGTCTCGCCTGGCAGCACATTCGATCGCTCGGTGGAAGGGAAGGCCCCGGGCCGGGCGCAGCCAATCCATGCCGGCGCACCACTGCGGATGACCCAGTTCAGATGCAGTACACTAGTCGCAGAGAGGCGCCGATGCTCGGCCTTTCATCAGACAACGCCGGATGTAGAATGACCATGTCCATTTCAGTGCAAGAGCCTTCCCTGGATGCAGAACTTCGATCCATCCTGCTGCGGGTCGCCCGCGACTCGATTCAGCATGGTCTGCACCACGGACAACCGCTGCCGCTGGATGCAGAAGATTTTCCGCGGCAGCTGCGCCCGCATCGGGCCACCTTCGTCACCCTCCAGCGACAGGGGGTACTGCGCGGCTGCATCGGTCATCTGGAACCGCTCCAGCCCTTGGTGGTGGACGTTGCGGAGAATGCCTTCGCCGCCGCCTTTCGCGATCCCCGTTTCCCCCCCTTGCGGGAGGCCGAGTCCACGGATCTGGAGCTCCACATCTCCATCCTGAGCCCGGCCACACGCCTCGAGTTCTCCTCGGAGCAAGACCTGATAGGCCAGCTGCAGCCGGGCAGCGATGGCTTGATCCTGGAGGATGGAAGCGCCCGCGGCACCTTCCTCCCGTCGGTATGGGAGGCCCTGCCCGAACCAAAGGACTTCTTCACCCAGTTGAAACGCAAGGCGGGCCTGTCGCCGAGCCACTGGTCCCCGACCCTGAAGGTCTACCGGTACCGGACCCAGTCTTTTTCCTGAATTCGGCGTCAAAGAGCACCCGAGGCCTTGATCGTGAGGTACTGATTAACCAGCGCCACCGGCAACTGCTCAGCTCGCAGGTCCATCACCCGTGCGCCCTGGTGAAGCAAGGATTCGTGGCGCCGGGACCGAGCGCTGAGATAGTCGTTCACCGCATGGAAGCGGAGCGCGGCGTCCAAATCCCGCACCGGCTGCAGCAGTGTCGCATCAAGAAAGGCCTCGCGGAGATCCGCGATCAGCACCAGATGGCGCCTTGCGAGGAGTTGCACCGCACGCCGAAGCTCCCGGTCATCCTCGTCTCGGGTATTGGTAAGCATGAGCAGCAGGGCACGTTTCCTCTGCAGTGGCATCAGTTCCTGAGCAACGCGCAGGTAGTCGGCCGCTTCCACGGAGGACTCGAGATCGTAGGTCTGGAACAGCAGATCGCGCAACAGATTGCCGCCTTTGCGCGGCGGGCACCAGCGCCGGTTGCCGCCGAACGCCATGAAACCCACGGCATCGCCCTGGCGCGCGGCGACATAGGCCAACAGCAGCATGGCGTTGAGGACCTGGTCCAAATGCGCGCGCCCTCCCTCGGCGTGCCGCATGCGACGTCCACAGTCGAGCAAGAACACCAGTTGCTGGTCTCGTTCGTCCTGGTATTCCTTGGAAATGAGTTTTCGATAGCGTGACGTCGCCTTCCAGTCGATCTGCCGCAGGCTGTCCCCCCCACGGTATTCGCGTAGCTGCTGGAAATCGCTGCCCTCGCCTCTTCTGCGCCGCTGCCGGATGCCGATCTGGCTCAGCCGGTGGTCGGTGGCCAGGAGCGCATACTGAGCGACCTCGCGGAAGTTCGGAAACACACGCACATGCTCCGGCAGCCGTTGAAAGCGCTTCTTGTACCATAGCCCCAGCGGGGAAGAGACGAACAGATCCGTGCCCGTGAAGTGGACATCGCCGCGCGCATCGGGACGCACTCGGTAGACTACCCGCGCGGCCGCGCCGGCGGGCAGTTCGAGCTCACCCGGCACGCCCTCCACCGCGAATTGCGGCGGATGGTGATCATGCCAACGCAGGTGCAGCGTGCGCCGACCGCCGTTCGCCATGCGCAGCCCCACCCGCGACCAGACGCCGAGCGGCAAGCTGCGGCGCACCTCTCGTCGCAGCTCAAGCGCAGGGACGCGCCGCCCCTGCAACAGATCCAGCAGGGCCACGCCGACCAGCAGGCCTGCCGCAAACTTCCAGGCAGCGAGCGCTGCGGGGACAAAGGCGCCGCCGCCGGCGAGAGCCGCCAGCCCCAGCAGCAAGTGCAGCAGGCGGCGCGTCGGAATCATGTCCGCGGGGCAGTCACCTGACGCAGGATATCCGCCAACACATCGTCCGGCTGGTAGCCCTCAATCTCGAGATCGGCGGTTAGTTTCAATCGATGCCGCAGGGCGGCAGGGGCTACTCGCTTGATATCGTCCGGGGTCACGAAATTGTTTCCCTGCAACAGGGCGTGCGCCCGCGCGGCCCGCAGCAAGGCGATGCCGCCTCGTGGACCGGCGCCCATCTCGATTCCGCTCCAATCGCGCGCGGCGCGTACGATGCGCACCGCGTAGACGACGATCTGATCATCCACCTGCAGGCGGGCGGTGGCTTCCTGCAGTTGCCGGATCTCGTGCGCCTGCAGCAGGGGACGAACCGCCGAGGTATCCAGGGCATCGCCGACCGCATTCTCCGTCACCTGGCGAACCAGCGCCTGCTCGTCCGCTTCCGCCGGGTACTCGATGAACACCTTCAGCAGGAAACGGTCGAGCTGAGCCTGCGGCAAGGGATAGGTGCCCTCTTGTTCGATCGGATTCTGTGTCGCAAGCACCAGGAACGGCTGTTCGAGCGCGAACGACCTACCCTCGATGGTAACCTGTTGCTCCTGCATGGCTTCGAGCAGCGCGGACTGGGTCTTCGCCGGGGCCCGATTGATCTCGTCCGCCAGCAAGAAGTGACAGAACACGGGACCCTTGCGCACCCGGAAGGCCTCGGCCTTGAGGTCGAACATGATGTGGCCGCTGATGTCTGCCGGCATCAGATCCGGAGTGAACTGGAGCCGATTGAAATCGCCCCCGACCGCCGCCGCAAGGCTGCGCACCAATAGGGTCTTGCCGAGACCGGGGACACCCTCTACCAGCACATGGCCCGCGGCGAGCAGCGCGATCACCACCTCTCGGATGACTTGTCGCTGGCCGATCAGCGCACGCTGAATCTCCTGTTCCAAACGCAGGGCCTTCTCGATCACCGCCTCGGCGATGAACCGGTCGTCCTGGGAAGAATCACTCATTCTGCCTCCTCTGATCCACGGCGCTGGGACGCGGCAACCAGTTTCTGCAGCGTCGCGCTGGCGCGCAGGAACTCCCGATCTTTCACCACTGATCCGTAAAGCGCCGCCTCCACCGCACGCGGCGCCAAGCCGCTGCGCCTGGCGATACGCGAACAGGCTTCCCGGCGGGCGAGCTCGGCCAGCGCCGGATGCCGGCGACGCCACAACTGCTCAACGCTACTGCGCGAGCTTTTGAACAGGTGCTCCGCTCGATCGGTTCGCCAGCCGAACGCAGCCGCCGCATCCAGATGTTCCAACAGATTGCGCCGCGTCGAGCCCGACACCTGCAACAACGGCCCGCTGCGCGAGGTCAAACGGCAAAGCCAAAAGACGAGCCAAAGGCCGAGGCTTACAACCGGGTAGGGGGCGAAGCGCCAGACCAGAACGAGCAAAGACGGCATATTCGCGTTGTACAGCAGCCAGACCCGATCCGCGTCGCCCACCAGCAGTGCCAGCAACAAGGCGTTGTCTGCTTCTCCAATCCCGTCGTTGGTCATCCACCGATTGTCGCTCAGGATGCTCAGGCGTCCACCGCCGACAGCAAGCTGCAGCAGATGGATCCCGGATCGTCCCCGCAGCGTCCAATCGGCCCTCGCCTGCGAATCCTCCAGGCTGCGCCCCACGTCAAACGCCACTTCGAGCGGCTGCGGAAACCCGGGGAAATCGACCTGCTCGCGGACCTCAGATCCAGGACCCTCCGGGTCGTCGGCCTGCGGCTCGTCGCTCCGCTGACGCAGGCGCACCCCGAAACGATCCAGCAATCGATTGCCGCTCGTCTGCCGCTCCTCGTCCCAGGCGCGTCCGGCGGTAACGATCAGGTGCCCCCCCGCTTCGACCCAGCGCAGGAGCTCTTGTTCGCGCGCCTGCGGCAGGCTCGGGCCGAAGCGATGCACCAGCAAGACCCCTGGCTCCCGCGGTGGCCGCAGCAGGCGATCGCGCCCCGTCACGCTTTGCACCTCGATTCCGCGACGGCGCAGAAAGCGTTCCGCCGCGAGCAGCGGATTGCGCCGAGCCTCGGGCGCCACGTCGACCCGAATCGGTTTGCTCTCGCGTTCGTGGTTGGCGAGAAACCATCGGACTCCCCAACCAAGGAGCGCGGCGAGCAGTGTCAGCAACAGGAGCCAGAGCAGCCTATTTCGCATCGTTCGCCTGATAGAGGTCCTGCCAGCCCCTGCAGAGCTCCACGATAGCGTGCTTCGAGGGTGGCCAATGGCCATAGGCCAGGCGTTGCCAGAGCACCGTAAGATGGCGGAACCACTGAGCGTCCGGGCCGGGCACCCCGGCCTCTACCAGCCGCAGACACTCCCCTTCCGTGGCACTGCGCGGCACCAACAGCGCAAAGTCGTTGAGAAACCGGACGAGGCTGGCCCGGTAGAGCAGGCTCAGAGCAGCCCGCGCACGGTCCTCGGCGAGCAGCCCCAGCGCCGCACCAGCCACGTTGGCGGGCAGTTCCTCCGGCCCCGGATTCGCAGCGATTCGCTCGACGAAAGCGGGTCCGGTCCGCCGGGACGGAGACCCGGGGCGCGCGAAACGTTGCCGCTCGGCGAACCAGCGGACCGCAAGATAGGCGATCCCGAGTCCGA
>JAHEIA010000381.1 GCA_024639625.1 Chromatiales bacterium | reverse complement strand
CGCAGGTTGCAGCCGACCAGCAGGGCCGCATTCAGGCGCTCCAGATCCGCTATCGGCAGGCCCAGCCAGGGCACTCCGGGTTCGTGCGCATCGCCGCGGAAATCCGCTTGGCGCAGGCGATGGTCGATGCTTCCGCTGCCCAAGCCGCGAGTGATCTTCTGCGCCAGATAGAGCTCTTCCAGGGTGGAGGTAGCAGACAGCACGGCGCCGAATTGCTCCGCATCGCCTTCGGCTGCACTCCGGATGCCGCGCGCCGCAAATTCCAGCGCCTCCGGCCATTCCGCCTCCCGCCAGGCCCCTTCCTCCTTGATCAACGGCCTGTGCAACCGGTCCTGACTGTACAAGCCCTGAAAGCTGAAGCGGTCTCGATCGGAGATCCACACCTCGTTGACAGCCTCATTGGCCCGTGGGTGTACGCGCAACACCTGATTACGTCGAATATGCAGATGGATATTCGAGCCCACCGAATCGTGCGGTGCTACCCCGTCCTTCTGCACCAATTCCCAGGCCCGAGCTTGATAGCGGAAGGGTTTCGAGGTGAGCGCTCCGACCGGGCAAAGATCGATGATGTTGGCGGAGAGTTCGGAACCGATGCTGTGCTCTACGTAGGTGCCGATACGCATGTGCTCGCCGCGTCCGGTGGCGCCTAGTTCACGTATACCCGCAATCTCGTCACCGAAGCGCACGCAGCGCGTGCAGTGGATGCAACGCGTCATGTCGGTCGCGATCAGAGGTCCGATGTCCGGGTCCGCAACCACACGCTTGCGCTCGCTGTAACGCGAGGCGTCCGCACCGTACCCCATGGCCACGTCTTGCAGCTCACACTCTCCACCCTGATCACAGATCGGGCAATCCAGAGGGTGGTTGATGAGCAGAAACTCCATGGTCCCCTGCTGTGCGGCCAGCGCCTTGGGCGAACGCGTGTACACCTTCATGCCGTCGGTGACGGGTGTCGCACAGGCCGGCAAGGGCTTGGGAACCCTTTCCACTTCCACCAGGCACATCCGGCAATTGGCCGCAATGGACAGCTTCTCGTGGTAACAGAATCGCGGAATGCGGATACCGGCTGCATCGGTGACCTCGATGAGCATGGCTCCGGGTCTCGCCGAAAGCGATTTTCCGTCAACCTCGATAGTGATCGTCTGATCTTCAGACATGGGCGTCTTTCTCTATTCCCGTGCTTGCCTGTTGCGGTCGGCTGCCGCTTGCCGCGGCGGATGCCCGGTGCGGCTGCGGCATCGATCCTAGCGCCAAGCCGTCCGCTACGCCTGCGTATTCGTGTTCGGATCCGGTTGCCGCCGTCGCGAAGGCGCGCTCAACCGACCATGCATTTCTTGTGATCGATGTGGTACTGGAACTCGTCGCGAAAATGCTTCAGCATCCCCGCCACCGGCATTGCTGCCGCATCGCCGAGCGCGCAAATGGTTCGACCTTGAATCTTGGCTGCCACGTCGTCCAGCAGTTCCAGGTCCTCCTGGCGCCCTTCGCCCTGCTCGATGCGATGCACCACCCGATACATCCAACCCGTGCCTTCGCGACACGGAGTGCACTGCCCGCAGGACTCTTCGTAGTAGAAGTAGGACATGCGCTCGAGGACCTTCACCATACAATTGGTGTCGTCCATGACGATGACCGCCCCGGAACCGAGCATCGAGCCGGCTTGGGCAATGCTGTCGTAATCCATGTTCAACCCCAGCATCTGATCGCCCGGAATCACCGGCGCGGAGGATCCGCCGGGTATCACCGCTTTCAGCTCCCGGCCCCCGCGCACACCCCCGGCCATTTCCAGCAGTTCGGCAAAGGGAGTGCCCATAGGGATCTCGTAGTTGCCCGGGCGGCTCACGTTGCCCGAGATCGAGAACAGCTTGCTGCCACCGCTGTTCTCAACCCCTAGATCGCGAAACCATTCCCCGCCGTTGCGCAGGATCTCCGGCACGGAGGCGAGACTTTCGGTATTGTTGATGATCGTGGGCCTGCCATAGAGCCCGAATTGAGCAGGGAAAGGCGGTTTGTATCTCGGCTGTCCCTTCTTGCCCTCTATGGATTCCAGGAGCGCGGTCTCTTCGCCACAGATGTAGGCCCCGGCGCCGAGGTGGGAATAGAGCGCAAAATCGAATCCCGAACCGAGGATGTCCTTGCCCAGAAAACCAGCTTTCCGGGCCTCCTCGAGAGCAGCCTCGAACCTTTCATAAGGTTCCCAGAACTCGCCGCGGATGTAGTTGAAGCCGGCATTCGCGCCAACGGCATAACCAGCGATGACCATCCCTTCGATCAGGGCATGCGGGTTGTAACGCAGGATGTCGCGGTCCTTGAAGGTGCCGGGTTCGCCCTCGTCCGAGTTGCAAACGATGTATTTCGCTCCGGGTAGATCCCGATTGATGAAGCTCCATTTGAGTCCGGTGGGAAATCCAGCCCCGCCGCGGCCGCGCAATCCCGATTTCTTGACTTCGTCGATGATCTGGCTGGGGGCGACCTGATCCTTCAGGATCCGGGTAATCATCTCGTAGCCCCCGCGACGCTGATATTGATCGAGGAGCCAAGGCCGATCCAGATCGAGGTTACGAAAACAGACTTCGTTCGCCATCGCTCACTCCAGCCGGTCGAGGATCGAATCAACGATCTCTGGGGTTAGATTCTCGTAGTATTGCTTGCCGATTTGCATCATCGGGGCGCCGCCACAGGCCCCGAGACACTCCACCTCTTTGAGCGTGAACTTCCCGTCGGATGTCGTTCCGCCCAGCGCCACACCCAGCTTCTTCTCCAGATGGCCGACAATGTTGTCGCTGCCGTTGATCATGCACGATACATTGGTGCAAACACAGATCTTATGCTTGCCGACCGGCTTGAGTTCGTACATCGAGTAAAAGGTGGCGACCTCGTAGACGGCGATCGGGGCCATCTCGAGGTACCCGGCGACATCGTCCATCAGTTCCCGGCTCAACCAGCCGCCATTCGCGTCTTGCACGATGCGCAGAGCGGCCATTACCGCTGATTGCTTCCACTCCGCCGGGTATTTCGCGATCCATTGATCGATCTCCGCGCGGATTTCCGGGGTAAATAGTTGTTCTTTACTGCCAGCCATAGCAACGCCGTTCATGAGTTTTCGTCTAGCGATCGATCTCGCCAAACACGATATCCATAGTGCCGATGATCGCCACCACATCTGCCAGCATGTGACCGCGCGCCATCTCGTCCATGGCCGACAGGTGGGCGAACCCCGGGGCTCGCACCTTCAACCGGTAGGGTTTGTTGGCACCATCGGACACGATATAGACGCCGAATTCTCCCTTCGGGGCTTCCACCGCCGCATAGACCTCGCCTTCCGGCGGGCAATAACCTTCGGTGAAGAGTTTGAAGTGATGGATCAGCGCCTCCATGCTCTCCTTCATCTCTTCGCGGCGTGGCGGGGCGACCTTGTGATCGTCCAACATTACCGGGCCGGGATTGGCGCGTAGCCAGTCCACGCACTGCCGGATGATGCGGTTGGATTGACGCATCTCTTCCATGCGCACCAGGTAGCGGTCGTAGCTGTCCCCGTTGATGCCGATCGGGATATCGAACTCGACCCGGTCATAGGCCGCATAAGGCTGTTTCTTGCGCAGGTCCCAGGCGAAACCAGAGCCGCGAATCATGGGGCCGGTAAAACCGAGTTGCAGGGCCCGCTCGGGCGATACGACACCGATGCCCACGGTACGCTGCTTCCAGATCCGGTTCTCGGTGAGCAGGGTCTCGTATTCATCCACGTAGGTGGGAAAC
>JAHEIA010000380.1 GCA_024639625.1 Chromatiales bacterium | reverse complement strand
CGCTTTGAATCAACTACTCTGCGCGGCCTCGCGGAAGGCCTCCAGCAGGCCGCTCACTACAAGGTGCTTCATTTTCCAGGCTGCCTTGTTGACGATTAGCCGCGAACTGATGTCGCAAATATGCTGCAACGGCACCAGACCGTTCGCCTTCAGGGTATTGCCGCTCTCTACCAGATCCACGATCAGGTCGGCCAACCCGACCAAGGGGGCCAGCTCCATGGAGCCGTAAAGCTTGATGATCTCGACCTGCTTGCCTTGCGCGGCAAAATAGCTCTGGGCGGTGCGCACATATTTCGTGGCAACCCGCAACCGATCCGCTTCCAGATTGGCCCCTGGAACACCCGCAACCATCATACGGCAGCGGGCGATGCGCAGGTCGAGGGGTTCGTAGAGCCCTCCCCCCCCGTGTTCCAGGAGCACGTCCTTGCCGGCGACCCCGAGGTCGGCGGCGCCGTATTGCACGTAGGTCGGTACGTCCGTGGCGCGGATGATCACCAGCTTGACGTTGCGTTGGCTGGTCTCGAGGATGAGCTTGCGGCTAGTTTCGGGATCATCCCGGGGGACGATCCCCGCATATTCGAGCAGCGGCAAGGACTGTTTGTAGATACGCCCTTTGGACAGCGCAATGGTAACTGGGGTGTTAAATTCCAAGGCTTGGTTCCCGCTTTCGCCAAAGATGTTTCCGCGCTCTGGAATAGGCTATCCCGGCAGGCGCTGGATCTGCGCCCCCAGCCCCGAGAGCTTTTCCTCGATACACTCGTACCCGCGATCGACGTGATAGATGCGGTCCACCAGAGTCACGCCGTCGGCTACCAGTCCAGCGAGCACCAGGCTTGCGGATGCCCGCAGATCGGTCGCCATTACCGGCGCCGCGGTCAACCTCTCGACCCCCGTACAGATCGCTGTATTTCCCTCAAGACGGATGTTGGCGCCCATACGCCGCATCTCATGCACATGCATGAAACGGTTCTCGAACACCGTCTCGGTGATGGTACCGACGCCCTCCGCGACAATGTCCAGGGCCGTAAACTGGGCCTGCATGTCGGTCGGGAAGGCGGGATACGGGGCGGTGTGAACGTCGACGGCACGTGGCCGGCGGCCGTGCATATCCAGGTTGATCCAGTCTTCCCCCAGCGTAATCTCCGCCCCGGCCTGCCGCAACTTGTAGAGCACCGAATCGACCAGTCCAGGCGAGGTATCTCGCGCCTTGACCCGCCCCCCGGTGACCGCCGCCGCCACTAGGTAGGTCCCGGTCTCAATGCGGTCGGGAAGGACGTTGTACGTGGTGCCGTGCAGGCGGTCCACGCCTTCGATGCGCACGGTGTCTGTGCCCGCTCCCAGAATCTTCGCCCCCATCTGATTGAGGCAATTCGCCAGGTCCACGACTTCGGGCTCGCGGGCTGCGTTTTCAATGATGGTCTCCCCCCGAGCCAGGGTCGCGGCCATCATCAGGTTCTCGGTGCCGGTAACCGTCACCACATCGAGGATCAACCGTGTACCCCGGAGCCGCGGCGCCGTTGCGCGGATATAGCCGTTCTCTACTCGGATCTCCGCTCCCATTGCACGCAGACCCTGGATGTGCAAATTGACCGGCCGGGACCCGATGGCGCATCCTCCGGGCAACGACACCTCGGCCCGTCCGAAGCGCGCAAGGAGCGGTCCGAGCACGAGGATCGACGCTCGCATAGTCTTCACCAACTCGTAGGGAGCGGAGAAATCGGTGATGGTGCCCGGGTCGACCTCGATGCGCATGCGCTCATCCACCACCAGATGCGCGCCCATGCGCCCCAACAGCTCCATGGTGGTCGTGATGTCGTGCAGGTGGGGCACGTTTCCGATGACAACCGGCTCATCGGCAAGCAGAGTGGCGGCCAAGATCGGCAGCGCGGCGTTTTTCGCCCCGGATATGCGCACCTCGCCCGCCAGGGGGTTGCCGCCGGTGATCATCAATTTATCCATAGCCGAGCCGTCACACCTGTAGGGGATGCGACCACCATCGCCGCTTACTCCCGGAGGGCCGCTATGATATAGAACTTGGGGCCGAAACGGGAGTTTATGCGCTTGCGAATCGCGTCCACGGCCCTGCGCCGCCTCCGGCGGCGAATTAGCTCTGCGGGGGACCGGATTCGGTTCGCTCCGCCCCGCCCGCGCGCCGATCCGGGGATATCTGCGCTGCGCAGACTTAGTGCGGGAGTTGCACCACCAATACGGGCACCCGGCAGCGGCGCACGACGCGACGTGCGGTTTCCCCCATCAGGACGCCCTGCAGCGCCCCGTGGCCGTGTTTTCCGATGACCACCAGATCGTAGCCGCCCCGATGGGCCTCCTCGATGATCTTGTCTACCGGATTGCCCGTCTCGACCTTTACCTCGTAGGTCACGTAGGGACGCTGCTCCCGCTCGGACAAGGCATCCTGACAGGATTGCGCTACCGCATCTTTGATCTCCACGTCGTCGCGTTTGCGCTGAACCAGCAGCTTTCTTGCCTCTTCCAGGTCCCGGGTCTTGATCTCCGCCCACAGCGCTTCGCTCATGTAGCCGACGAGATACTTCTCGAACTCCCTGGCCTCCACGACGTGAAACACCGTAAGCTCCGCTCCATAACGATTGGCGATGCTGGCCGCATGGGGAAAGGCACAGCGACCCGCTTCGGATAGGTCCGTCGTATACAGGATCTTCCTGTACTCGATTCGTGGAACATTCTTGCCGATCTGCATGTTGCTTCCCTCGCTTCACCGGGCCGGCGAAACCGCGGTAACTGTTATCGCGCTGGCGACCGCTTGAAGGACTGAAACCAAATCCCGCTCAACAACCACGAGTAGGCATAGGTCCCAAAAAACACCAAGGTGAACACAATGACGATGTCAGTGGCAGTGCCGTCGAGCGAGAAGGCCGGGACGTAACCGAAAATGAACGGCCCCAGGTACAGGAACTTGGCAAACTTGAAGGCCGTGAACGCGGTTTTCCACATATTCGCCTTAGCGATCGTAGCACCAGCGAAGGCGGCAATACACACCGGCGGGGTGATGTTCGAGTCCTGTGACAGCCAGTAGACGATCATATGCGCAGCGATGGGATTGACGCCGAGTTCGGTCAGGGCGGGGACGGCCACCACTGCCGTGATCAGATAGGCCGCCGTGACCGGTACGCCCATCCCCAGGATCAACGAAGCCAGGGCGATGAGCAGAATGGTCAGCCAGAGCTTACCGTCGGCCAGTTCGATGACGATGTCGGCAAAGGTCAGCACCAGGCCACTGTACGTAAGCACACCGATGATGATACCAATGACGCCAACGGTGGCGCCGATCTTGAGACTCGACTCGGCACCCGCGCGAGAGGCCTCGAGGAAGCGGCGCGGGCCGATACGCGTTTCCTTGCGGAACCAACTCACCACGATGCAGGTGACGATACCCAGGATGGCGGAGTAGCCGGGAGAATAGCCCGCGAGCATGAAGATCGTGATGACCACCAACGGCAGGATGTAGAACCATTCCCGTTTCAGGATCGACATTGCGCTTTCCGCCGATTTCTCGCCTACGATGTTGTTCTTCTTGGCCTCGTAGTGAACCATGACGAAGACACTGAAAAAATACATCAACGCCGGGAAGATCGCGACCAGCATGATCTGCGAGTAGGGAACGCCGGTCAGTTCCGCCATGATGAATCCGCCGGCACCCATGATCGGAGGCATGAACATGCCGCCGATGGATGCCGCCGGCTCGATGCCGCCAGCGACGTGGGGCTTGAATCCGGCCTTCTTCATCATCGGGATGGTGAAGGCGCCA
>JAHEIA010000033.1 GCA_024639625.1 Chromatiales bacterium | reverse complement strand
GAAATCATGGCGACCTCCTCCTTGGGCAGATGGAGATGGGCCAGTCCCTTGGTGATCGCCGACAACACCGCAAAATGCCCGCATCCAGGGCACCAGACGGGCTTGATATCGGACTTGTAATCTTTCGCCTTCAGAGAGGGGGTCACAGCCGCAGTGTCCATTTCAATCCTCGCTTGCAATCGTATCTAGGATCTCTCCGGGGCGCAGTGGAAGCGGGCCCGGACGAGCAAAGGCGCGCGCGGCGGCAGGCAGGACCCTCTCCGCGTTGAGATAACGGAAGAGCTGTGCCGATTGATTCTGCTCCACGACCCACACCTGATCCACTCCTTCGAGGGCCTGCTGCAGACGGGCGCGCTGCAGCGGCGCAATCAGGCGCAGCGCAATCACCCGCACTCCCGTCCCAGCAGCCTCCAACCGGGCGGCCGCCTCGAAAACCGCACCCGCAGCGGATCCCCAGGTAACGATCCCCAACTCACCCCGACCGCCGATTTCAGCCCAGGCATCTCCAAAATCGAACGACTCGAGCTTGCGCAGTCGCTTCTCCAACTGTATCCGGTGATCGCCGGCCATGCTCGAGGGCGTCCCCCTCTCGTTGTGTTCAAGCCCGTCCGCCGTGTACATACCCCCCAGAATACCCGGTGTGCTGATGACGGACACATTGTCATCGGTTAACTGATAGCGGAGGTATTCCTCACCCTGGACCGGACACGCAACCCGGCGCTGCGCCATCGCCGATTCAGCGGGCGGATCGGTAATCGCGCGCGACTGGCCCAAAGATTGGTCGGACAGAACGATGGCTGCGGTCTGCAACCGCTCGGCGAGCGCGACAGCCCATTGCGTGGTGAAGGCGCAATCGCGTATGGACAGGGCGGCCAGAACCAGATGTGGGGCGTCCCCGTGCAACCCGTAGAGGGCGATATTCAGGTCCGACTGCTCGGACTTGGTGGGAATACCGGTCGAGGGCCCGCCGCGCATCACGTTGACCACGACGACCGGCGTCTCGCTGGCTACCGCCAACCCTAGGCCCTCCACCATCAGGCTGAGACCCGGCCCTGAGGTTGCCGTAAGCGAGGGCACGCCGCCGAACGACGACCCGATAATCATGTTGATCGAGGCGAGTTCGTCTTCCGCCTGCAACAGAGATCCGCCCAAGCGTTCCAGACGCGGCGCCAGCCATTCCAGTACCTCGGTGGCCGGGGTAATCGGATAGGCGGCCACAAAGCGTACGCCGCCACGTAGCGCGCCGAGCCCGGCGGCCTCGTTACCGCTGATATTCCAGCGCGGGCGACCGGTGCCGGAAACCAACAGGGCAACCGGGGTCGCGGTGGAGGCGGTCTTGTAAGCGCTCCTGATGCAGGCTAGCGCCGCACCGACGACCGCTTTACCTTTGTCGCCCAGGGTCCTACGGACTCCCGACTCCAGTGCCTCGACGGGCAGGGAAATCAGCGCACCCAGAGTGCCCAAGGCGGCCATGTTGAGCCGCCCGCCTTGCACTGCGGAAGCCAGTTCCGCAAATGGGGCCTGGTGTACGCTAGCGCCGCTAGCCAGCAGCACATCCGGGACCTCGCCGGACTTGGGATCGGAGAGGATCACACTCGCACCGTCGAGCGGCAGTTCGTCCGCAAAGCGCTCCACGTTTCGCCAATCTAGCCCCAACACGAAGTCGAAGCGGTCGTCGGGACAGTCCACCGGCTGCGGTGAGAATCGCAGCATGGCTGCGGACTCGCCACCGCGGATCTGCGGGCCGGCAGAGCGACTCAACAAGCCGTAGTAACCGGCCTGGGCCACCGCTTCGAGTAAAATCAGCCCGGTGGTGACCGCGCCGCTGCCGCCGGAGCCGGTAATGGCGATGGACAGACCCGCGGAGTGGCTTGCTGCTAATTCAGATCCCATGCTGCGACATCCGGCGATTGCTTCGAATAAGATGCATCATAAGACAAACCCGAGCGCTGGGGGGAGAAACTGCGATAGAATCCTGCTCCCATACCAGGCGGCTATCGACCTGCCCACACGGCAGGCGCCCGATGGGACGCCTGATTAAACGACGCACCGCGAGTTTCCGACCGCGTCAAGCTGCGCGACCCTGATGTAGCGAACTACAACCCTTTGGGGAACTTTCTGCCGCGATCGCCTCTCCCATAGCCGGTAGAGCCGTATCCTGCTACAACCCGCACGCCGAACGGACGAGGTCTCGGCAACCAACCACACCCGGGAAGGGCAAATGAATAAAGTAATGGTTTGTGCTCTCTCACTCGTGATGTGCGCGAGCGGCCCAATCGCCTGGGCCGCGGAGAGCGACACCTATGATCAGGATTCGGTGCTGGCCGCGGCGGAAGAGTTTTTCGGCGAAGGCGCTGCCGGACTGGGGGATGTCATCGAGAAGGTGTTCAAGGAGAAGGGGCGCCCAAACGGCTATATCACCGGCGAGGAGGCCGGAGGCGCGCTGGCAATCGGTGTGCGCTATGGGCGCGGTCTTCTGCAAATGAAGAGCGGCGCCCGGCGGAATCTTCACTGGCAGGGCCCCTCGGTAGGGCTCGACGTCGGAGCAAACGCCTCGAAGGTCTTTATCCTGGTCTACAAGCTGCGCAATGTCTCGGACATATTTCAGCGCTTTCCGGGGATCGACGGAAGCTTGTATTTCGTGGCTGGGGTCGGGGTCAACTATGTGCAAAGCGGCGACGTGGTGCTGGCCCCGATCCGGTTTGGCGTAGGTTGGCGCCAAGGCGCCAACATCGGCTACATGCATGTCACGCGAGAGAAGTCATGGATCCCGTTTTGAGGGGGCCTGGATACGCGGGCCTAGTGAAAATCCCGTGACACGGTAACAAGGCTGCCCAGGAGATGAGAGTAATCCCGCAGGCGGTGAGCGATCACATGCACCACCTCTCCTTCGCGCTGTACTTCGCCCGTCACTCCGAGCAGGCGCGCGCCGAGCATTACCCGGCGCTGCCGCTCCGCGAGGTGCCGCCACACGATGAGGTTGATCTGCTCCGTCTCGTCCTCCAGGGTAATGAAGGTGACGCTGTTGGCCGAGGCCGGGCGCTGACGGTTGATCACCAGTCCCGCACTGCGAACCCGACTACCGTGCGCCAGCCGGCGCACTTCAGCGGCGCAGAGCAGCCGCCGCTTCCGCAGGTGCGTGCGCAGCAGCGCCAAGGGATGGCGTCGCAAGCTGAGGCCGAGATTCGCGTAGTCCGCAACGATCTCCTGCCCCTCGCTGGGGCGCGGCAGCATAGGGACCGCCTCGACGGCTTGCGGCTGTGCCGCGGGGAACAGAGGCAACGCTTCCTCAACGCCCAGCGTCTGCCATCCCGCCTGGTAGCGGTTGCCGCTCATTGACCTCAGGGCATCGGCTCGAGCGAGAGCCTGAAGATCTTTGCGCGTAAGTCCGGCGCGCTGATGGAGGTCTCCCACCGATGTGAGCGACGCCACGGCACGGGCCGCCAACAAGCGCTCGCCACCCTTGCGGGACAGCCCCTTGACCATACCCAGACCAAGCCGCAGTGCCGGCCTGCTTTCGGCGCTGGGTTCCAGCGTGCAGCCCCAGCCGCTCTGGCGCACGTCCACCGGGCGCACCTCCACCCCTTGCCTGCGAGCCGCCTGCACCAATTGCGCCGGGGCATAAAAACCCATGGGCTGACTATTAAGCAGGGCGGCGAAGAAGGCTGCGGGATGATGGCACTTGAGCCAGGCGGAGACATAGACCAACAGAGCGAAGCTGGCGGCGTGCGACTCCGGAAAACCATATTCGCCGAAGCCGAGAATCTGCTGGTAGATCCGGCGCGCGAACCCTTCTTCGTAGCCTCGCTGCAGCATGCCCTCGACCAACCGCCGCTCAAACTTCTCCAATGTGCCATGACGACGCCAGGCAGCGATGGAGCGGCGCAACTGGTCCGCTTCGCCCGGAGTAAAGCCTGCCGCCACCATAGCCACCTTGATCACCTGTTCCTGGAAGATAGGCACCCCGAGGGTGCGCCCGAGCACTTCCCGTACAGTCTCTGATGGGTAACTGACCGGTTCCAAGCCCTGCCGACGGCGCAAATAGGGATGCACCATATCTCCCTGGATGGGCCCCGGCCGAACAATGGCCACCTCGATCACCAGATCGTAAAAACTTTCGGGGCGCAGCCGTGGCAGCATGGCCATCTGCGCACGCGACTCGATCTGAAACACTCCCACGGTATCTGCCCGCTGGATCATCCGATACACGGCAGGATCTTCCGCTGGAATATTGTGCATGCCTAGGGGTTCCAGCCCCTGCCCGGACATCCCTCTTGTCGGGGATACATGACGATAGAAGTCATTGAGCAGATCGAAGGCCTGGTGGATTGCCGAGAGCATCCCGAGAGCCAGACAGTCGATCTTGAGTAGACCCAGGGCATCGAGGTCGTCCTTGTCCCATTGGATTATGCTGCGCTCGGGCATGGCCGCATTCTCGATCGGCACCAGACGGGAGAGTGGTTGCTCGGAAATCACGAAGCCGCCCACATGCTGCGACAGGTGGCGGGGAAACCCCAGTATCTGGTGGGTCAATCGCATCACCTGCCGGACAAGAGGATTGTCCGGGTCGAAACCCGCTTCGCGCAGACGCTCGGGCGCAATCTGCTGACCATCCCACCAGGTAATGCTCTTCGCCAGCCGGTCCACTTGGTCTAGCTGCAGACCCAACGCCTTGCCAATATCTCGCACCGCGCTCTTCGGGCGATAGCGGATCACGGTCGCCGCCAGCGCGGCACGCTCGCGCCCATACTTCCGATAGATATACTGGATCACCTCTTCGCGGCGCTGGTGCTCGAAATCCACATCGATGTCCGGGGGCTCGTTACGCTCCTTGGAGATGAAGCGTTCGAACAGCAGCTCCATACGCCCCGGATCCACCTCGGTAATCCCCAGGGCATAGCACACCGCCGAGTTGGCAGCGGAGCCCCGCCCCTGGCACAAGATATGGCGCGAGCGGGCGAAGCATACGATATCGTGCACGGTAAGAAAGTACGGCTCGTACCCCATCTCTGCGATGAGCCCAAGCTCATGCTCCACCTGCCGGCGGACCTTGATCGGTTCCCCTCCCGGCCATCGGTGCCGCAGCCCCTGTTCGGTCAACCAGCGCAGCTGCTCGCCGGGAGTGCGATCCGCGGGCACCAGCTCCGAAGGGTAGCGGTAGCACAGCTCGTCCAGACTGAAGCGGCAACGCTCCGCCACACGCAGGGTCTCTGCCCTAAGCTCCTCCGGGTAGAAGCGGGCCAAACGTTCAAGACGGCGCAGATGGCACTCCGCATTCGGCCGCGAGGCAAACCCCAACTCGCTGACCGGCGTCCCGAGTCG
The DNA here is from genome assembly GCA_024639625.1 of Chromatiales bacterium. Lineage (GTDB taxonomy): Bacteria > Pseudomonadota > Gammaproteobacteria > Chromatiales > Chromatiaceae > JAHEIA01. The sequence continues at coordinate 6,913 of JAHEIA010000033.1, read as the reverse complement.
AATACCGGTAAGGGTATCCAGCAACGGCTTGCGTTGTGGGATATGCATCCGCACCCCACCTAGCGCCACCAGCGGCACCCCCGAGCACTGACTTAACCGCCGTAAGCGGCGCAACCGTTCGCGGTCTCCCCCAGCCCGCTGCAGAACGACCCCGATCCACGATCGGCCAGGAAAGCATCGCGCCAGCCAAGCGGCCTCTTGCACCCCTGCATCCTGTTCCGGGAGCCAGAGCACCAGACAACCCGCCAGCCCTTCCGCCAGATCCTCACGGCACAGGCGATAACGACCCTTATCGGCTCTCCGCCTGCCGCAGGTAATCAGCGTACAAAGATCCTCGTACCCCTGGCGACTCTCAGCCAGCAATACCATACGGGGGCCATCCAGAAGAGCGACCTCACTACCGATGATCAGGTGCAAACCGCAGGCCTTGGCTTCCATGTGTGCCCGCACTACACCCGCCATAGAGCATTCGTCGGTCAGGGCAAGCGCCCGATACCCCAGCTCGCTGGCCCGTCCTACTAGCTCTTCAGGGTGGGAGGCCCCGCAGAGAAAGCTGAAATTGGAACGGCAGTACAGCTCCGCATACTCGTACCTGGAAGTAGAAGACACAACATGGCCCTATACTGCATTTTTATACAGTATAACGCATACGGGCCATACCACGACCATCACTCTCCTGAGCGCTGCCAGCGACCCCGGCCAGGGTGACTCCTGGCGAAGGGCCCCCAGATCTTCGCTCTCGTCTAGGTAAGCTGCACGAGGTCTCGTGTTCCCGGGGACCCGACCGCCACGCGCGGGGAGAACACGACCGTCCGCACCGAGGCCACGCTCCCCAGGGCCGCCCTCGCCTTCAGAAGGCTTGCACTCCCGCGCCCCCTTTCCCTGCTCTCCGTGCGCTAATTATTCTGCTGACTGGTGTTCGAAGAGATAGCGGTAAAGGATGCGAAAACGGTCCGGATCTCGTTCGCCGAACACTGGATCGTCGTATTTCGGCGCGCTTTCCTCGATGCGTCGCCATTCCGGTTCGTCGAGGCAATCGTCCAGGAAATCGAAAATCTCACCTTCTTCCGTATCCAGGTGCAGACGCTGCAAGGCGATATATTCCCGGCCCTCGATCTCCAACTCTTCTCGCGTCATTACCGCCCCCTGGATGACCCCCTCCATGGATTGGCGAAACTTGCGCGTCAATTCGACCAGGGTCTTGTGCTGTCCCATCAGCTTCTCCAGGGTCGGCCTCTTGTCCCCCGAACGATCCAGCGCCGCCTCGAAAATCAGGTCTTCTGTCGGATGGTGGACCAACTCCGCATAGCACTCAAGGTATTCCAGCAATTCGATGATTAAGTCGAAATCCGACTCTTCTCCCGAATAAAAGGCATTGAGGTGGGACTCCAACAGTTCGAGCAGGCGATCCAAGTTGACGTGATCGCGATGCAGATTTTCCAGTAATGCATGCATAAAGTTCTCCACGATGTCCGCAAATCCCCAACGCCCACCCCTCGCCGTGCAACAAGCATAGGCGCACGCGAATTGCCTGGGATCTCAGATGATCACACCGAGCACAAGCCACTCCGCGCTGCGCGTTGAAAGCGGGTTTCCCCGATGCTACCCCGGCATCAGTTGGTAATAGTACATCAGCAGGGATAGTGCAAAGCCTGGCCGGTCGCCGACCGGCAGCGACAGCACTCAAGACACGGTACCGGCATTCCGGCCACGCAGCCAGCGCTTGTACAGCCGGCGCCATAGGGCCCCCTGGGGCGCACTGCCACCGGTGCGGATGTAGGTCAGCGCGATCTCGTTTTGCAGACTCCACTCCATGCGCGACTGCGCCGAATAGCGGCCACAAAACAGCAGCCTGTCTCCTTTTGCGAGCCGCGTCGTTTCATCTGGCATGAGGGTCCGATGCCCGGGGCGGGTCAGCATCAGAGCGATCGTCGGCAATTCCCGCGTCCTCTCCCGGGGATCGGTGAGGAGGTCGGAGAGATGCACCGTCTGTCCCAGCTCCAGCGCAACAACGACCGCATGGGCCAGCCGCTCGTCAATCTCCACCTCCCAAATATGCGGCACTTCTTCGCTTACCAGGCCGACGATCCGGCTGATGAGTAGACGCGCCCATTCGTCGTCTTCGTAAAGCGCCAGTTGCAGAAACTCGGCGAGCAAGGGGGTGGCGAGCAGCACCCGAATCCGATTCGCGATAATGGAGCTCGGGTGCATCACCATGTCCGCGTCGACCGCTTCTGCGATCGGGTCATTGGTCTGCAGATTCTGCCGCAAGATCACGAACAGCTTCGGATTCAGCTCCCGCGCCGTCATGATAATCGACAAGTTATTGACGTCATCATCGGTACCCGCCACCAATCCGACCGCATCCTCGATGTGCGCTTGCTGCAATGTAACGGCTTCGGTGCCCGGCCCGACAACGCAATGTTCCGGGGCGCCGGTTCGGTCTGGATCCGCTTCGACGATCACCGTCTCCAGGCCTTCGTCGATCAGTCGTTCAAACAGGGCCTTGCCGAAGCGGCCGTAGCCGCACAACACCCAGTGCCCGTCCTTCGGCGGATACAGAGGCTCGGGCAACCTCGCATGCGACAATCCTGTCAGCCACTGCTGCAGCAGATAGACGCAGGGTGCCTGCATCGCCGTGGCAACGTGCACCGCGAAGGTGTCAAAGGGATCGATGATGTAGTCGGTCCCGAAAGAGGCCATATTGGCCTCGATGTCAGCCGAATCGGCCCGACAGATGACCTTCAACTCCGGGTGCAAGAGCTTGCTGGTGATCGCGATGTGCAGATTCACTTCGTTGACATTGGTCAGGGCGACCACCCCGGCGCATCGCGGATGTTTGAGCCCCGCCTCGATCATGTGCAGGGGGCGCGACGCGTCAGCACACAATCCGGGAACGTACTGGCGCAGATTCTCCATCTGCAACAGATGGATGCGCTGCTGGTCGATGTCTATGACCACCGCGTGCTGGTCGCGTTCGGTGAGGGCCTCGATCAGAGCGCTGCCGGTCTCACCATAGCCGCAGACCAGGTAAAAGCCCTCGCGCAGGCGATCGATACGCCGGGCAAACCGGCCTTCGTTCACCGCCTGCTGGAAGGTCGGATCCTGCAACAGACTGATTAGGGTGCCGATCGAGTAGATCCAAGCCACCACAGTCGCGTAGACGCAAACGATTACCCACAAACGCTGAGCGTCGCTGAACTCATACGGAATCTCGCCGAAGCCGATCGTAGTGGACATGAAGCTGACGAAATAGAAGGCATGGAAGAAATCCATGTACCAAACGTTGCCCAACGCATCGCGCCCGGGGATCAGCACCAAGCCAAGCACCGCCACGGAGTAGGCAACGACTATGGTGATCAACGGCGTCCGCATGCGCCGAAAGATCAGGAAAACGATGTTGTCCATCGAGCGGCCTCTAGCGACGCAGCATTACGGTCTCGATCACCAGCAGCACCACGGAAATCACGTTCGCCAGCATGGCCCCCCCGGTGAGGGAAACGATGCTGGCGGTAACCGCTGGCGTCAGGCCCGTTTCGGAGATATGCACTGCGACCGCCCACACCAGCGCCGCAGCAAAGAGTTGCAGAACCGCTACCAGGCTGGTGGCAAGCAGGACCGCGCCCATCTGGGTGCGGTCGCCAAATTTGAGCACGGTAGCGATCAGATTCACCACCACCACCGCAAACAGCTCATACACGTGATGGTGCTCTGGATTGTCCAGTTCACCGACGAAAAAACCAAAATTGAGGGTCAGGGCAAGGACGATAAAAAAGCCGAAGATCACCTTTTCCGGATTCATCGCGCGACTCCTTGAATGTTAGGTTCTTGTTGTAATGGCCGCTTGCAGGTCCCTGTCCATGATAACTCTTTCCCTGCAGCCACAGGCACCGGCGGAACAATACTCGGTTGGCCTCCATGTTATTGTTACCAATGGTAACGACTGTTACCCTTGAGTCATGATCGATCCCCGTGACCCGGAACGCCACCTGGACCGCGTTATCCTGCTGTTCTTGTTTGCCTTGTCCCTGTTCTCGCCCCCGCTGATCGTATGGTGGGCGGGCGACGTCGGCCGTTGGTTCATCCCCTATCTGGTCTGGCTGCTGGCGATTCTCTTGGGCGCTTGGGTCCAATGCAGGTACGGAAACCATGACCTATGACCTGAGCGTCCTGTTCGCGGCCGGATTCATCTACCTGCTGATCTTGTTTCTCATCGCCTATGCCACCGACCGGGGTAAACTGCCCGGCCGCTGGGTCCGCCATCCCGCAGTGTATACCTTGTCGTTGGGTGTTTACGCCACCTCCTGGAGTTACTACGGCAGCGTGGGATTCGCCGAGCAGCAGGGTCTGCAATTTTTGACCATCTACCTGGGCGTCACCCTCGCCTTCCTCCTGGCCCCGGTTCTGTTGCGCCCCATTCTGCGCCTGACCCGGGAGTATCAGCTGGCTTCGCTTGCCGATCTCTTCGCCTTCCGCTACCGCAGCCAATTGGCCGGAATCCTGGTAACCCTGTTCACGCTGGTCGGCACCCTACCCTATATCGCGCTGCAGATCCGCGCCGTCACCGAGTCGCTGCGCGTGCTCACGCAGGAAGCGACGCCGCAGGCGCTGGCTCTGGGCTTCTGCAGCGTACTGATCCTGTTCGCGATCCTGTTCGGCGCCCGACACATCTCGCCGCGGGAGAAGCACGAGGGTCTGGTCATGGCGATCGCATTCGAGTCTTTGGTAAAGCTGGTCGCTCTCACCCTGGTCGGCCTGTTCGCCCTGTTCGGTGTATTCGGTGGCCCCAGCGGCCTGCACCGCTGGCTAGGGGAACATCCCGAAGCGATCCAAGCTCTCTATCAGCCGGCCGGCGAAGGGCCCTGGTTTTCTCTGCTGTTCCTCGCCTTCGCCGCCGCCTTTCTGCTGCCCCGACAATTCCATATGGGATTTACCGAGAACCTAGAGCCACGCTCGCTGGGTACCGCGAGTTGGGCCTTCCCCCTGTTCCTGCTCCTGCTCAACCTCCCTATCCCGATCGTGCTCTGGGCGGGCAACCATCTGCAGCTGGGTCTCGATGCGGATTACTATGTGCTCGGCATCACCCTCGGAAATGCCCCCTCGTGGCTCCCGGTGGTAACCTTCATCGGCGGCGTGTCCGCTGCCAGCGCGATGGTGATCGTCACCTCGCTGGCGCTGGCAGCCATGTGCCTCAACCACTTGCTTTTACCCGCCAGTTACCCCGACCCTCGGGTGGACCTGTACCGCTGGTTGCTGTGGGGGCGGCGGCTGCTCATCGCCATGATCATCCTCGCTGGTTACGGGTTCTACGAGCTGCTGGAGCACCGGCAAGGGTTGGTGCAACTCGGGCTCATCTCTTTCGTCGCGGTCGCCCAGTTCGTACCCGGTATCGTCGGCGTACTGTACTGGAAACGGGCGACCCGCGGCGGCTTCGTCGCCGGACTCGCGGCCGGCATAGCGGTTTGGTACCTGACCCTGCTGATGCCCCTTCTGGAGGCATCCCACATTGCCCACACGACTCTGAACATCAGCGAATTGCAGCGACGGACCGGTCTCGACCATTGGGCCTTCGCCACCTTCTGGTCGGTGGCGACAAACACGCTGCTGTTCGTCCTCGGTTCTTTGCTGACGCGCCAGCGCGCAATCGAGAGGGACGCGGCCCAGGCCTGCTGCAGCGAAGCGCAATCGCCTCTGTTTGGCGTCGTAGCCGCCACCTCACCGCACCAGTTCACCCAGGGGTTGGCGGCCACCCTGGGCCAGGAGATCGCCGAAAGAGAGGTGGAGCGCGCGCTGCGGGACCTAACCCTCCCGGCTGCCGAGAACCGCCCCACGGAGCTGCGGCGATTGCGCGAGCAGATCGAGCGCAACCTATCCGGCCTCATCGGGCCGCAGCTTGCGCACATCATCGTTGCACAGGGGCTGCGACTGGACACCCGAGCCAAGACGGCCCTCGCGGACTCCATGCGCTATCTGGAAACCCAGCTAGAACAATCCCGTTCCCAACTCCGAGGGTTGACCGCCGACCTCGATCGGCAACGTCGCTATCTGCGGGAGATTCTGCTGGAACTGCCTCTCGGGGTGTGTTCGACCAGTGCCGACAAATCGGTGGTGATCTGGAACCTGGCCATGGAGATCATGACGGGTATCCGCCCTGCGGACGCGATCGGCCGGCCGATCAAAGCGCTCCCCAGGCCCTGGGGAGAACTGCTTGCCGGTTTCGCCCAGGCGACGGACGAGCACATCCACCGCCTCGAGGTCGAGTGGGATGCCAGATCTCACTGGTTCAATCTGCACAAGGCCTCGGTCCCCGAACCGGAACCGGTGCACGGGGAGTCGATCGACACCGGCAGCGGTATCGTCATGTTGCTCGAGGATCTCACCGGTCTGGAGACCCTGGAAGCTGAACTGGCACACAGCGACCGGCTGGCCTCGGTAGGCCGCCTGGCGGCCGGAGTTGCCCACGAGATTGGCAATCCAGTGACCGCGATCGCGTCGCTCGCGCAAAATCTTCGCGAAGAAAGCAAACCGCGCCAGGTACGCGAGGGCGTGCGCGAGATCCTGCGGCAGACCAAGCGCATCGCCGGCATTCTGCAGACCTTGACCAGTTTTAGCCATGGAGGCAGCCCGGGGCATGACTTTCGGCCCATCGCATTGCGTGAGATCGTGGAGGATGCCGCGCGCCTGGTGCAGCTGACCCACCGGGGAAAGCAGGTGGAGTGCGCCAACCACTGCCCCGAGCACCTGCGGGTCCAGGGCGATGCGCAGCGTCTGTCTCAGGTGCTGGTCAATCTGTTCACCAACGCATGCGACGCATCCCAGCCCGGGGACCGGATCGAGGTGCTCGGACTGGCAGACGGAAATTGGGCCCAGATCGAGGTGCTGGACCAGGGCGAAGGCATCCCCGAGTCGCTTC
>JAHEIA010000032.1 GCA_024639625.1 Chromatiales bacterium | reverse complement strand
AGATCTATGGGGCGCATCTGCAGGTCGAGTTCTGCCGCAAAATTCGTGACGAGCGCCGTTTCGACTCGTTCGAGCAACTACGGCAACAGATCGTCCGGGATGTGCGGACGGCGCGGGAATACTTCGGTTTGGCCCCGGCGGTGGATGCCCCCGCCTGAGAACGCTACCCTAACTAGCTGCAACACACGGACGCAAAAGGCAATAACCCGGTGAACGATTACAAGAACACGCTCAATCTCCCGCAGACCGAGTTTCCGATGCGGGGCAATCTCGCCCAGCGCGAACCGGCGATGCTCCGCTTTTGGGACGAACTCGATCTGTACCGCCGGCAGCGCGCGGCTACCCAGGGGCGTCCCCGATTCATCCTGCACGATGGGCCACCCTATGCCAACGGTGAGATCCACATCGGGCATGCGGTGAACAAGGTGCTCAAGGACATCATCGTCAAGAGCAAGACCCTGGACGGCTTCGATGCCCCCTATGTGCCGGGCTGGGACTGTCACGGCCTGCCGATCGAGTTGCAGGTCGAAAAGAAGGTCGGCAAACCAGGCAACAAGGTGAGCGCCGCCCAGTTTCGCAGCGCCTGCCGGAAGTACGCGCAGAAACAGGTGGAACGGCAGCGTACCGACTTTCAACGTCTGGGGGTGCTCGGTGACTGGGCGAACCCGTACCTGACGATGGAGTTCGCGTTCGAGGCCAACATCATCCGGGCATTGGGGCGGATCGTGGCGAACGGTCACGTACAGCAAGGCTACAAGCCCGTGCACTGGTGTACCGATTGCGGGTCCGCTTTGGCGGAGGCGGAGGTCGAGTACAAGGACAAGGATTCCTACGCGGTCGATGTCCGTTTCGGGGTCGTTGCCCCGGATGTCCTGTTCGCCCGCTGCCACAACGTACCGGACGGCCATGGCGACGGGCCTATGTCGATCGTCATCTGGACCACGACCCCCTGGACGCTGCCGGCGAACCAAGCGGTAGCCCTCAACCCGGAACTGGAGTATGCAGTGGTCCAGGTGGAAGGCGGGCAGCGCGAGCGCCTGGTGGTGGCGGAAGGGCTGCTCAAGGAGACCATGGACCGCTGGGCGATCGAGCACTACCACGTGATCGCCTACGGCCGCGGGCACCAGTTCGAGGGCATCCGTCTGCGGCATCCGTTCTACGAGCGCGAGGTGCCGGTCATTCTTGGTGAACACGTGACTCTGGATGCGGGCACCGGGGCGGTGCACACGGCCCCCGGACATGGCCTCGAGGACTATCTAGTGGGTCAGCGCTACGATCTGCCGGTGGACAATCCGGTCGGTGGAGACGGTCGCTTCGTCGCCGGTACCGAGCTGTTCGCCGGGGAGCACGTCTTCTCCGCTAACCAGAAGGTCGTCGACGTGTTGAAGGCCAAGCAGGCCCTGTTACAAGAGGTACGTTTCCCCCACAGTTACCCGCACTGCTGGCGTCACAAGACGCCGATCATCTTTCGCGCTACGCCGCAGTGGTTTATCAGCATGGAACAGCAGGGGTTGCGCGCGGCGGCGCTGCGCGAGATCAGCAAGGTGCGCTGGATGCCCGAGTGGGGAGGGCCGAGGATCGAAGGCATGGTGGAGAATCGCCCCGACTGGTGCATCTCGCGCCAGCGCACCTGGGGCGTGCCGATCGTGCTGTTCGTGCACGACCGGACGGGAGAACTGCATCCGGACACCCCGCGACTGATCGAGGAGGTCGCGCGGCGGGTGGAAGAGCAGGGGATCGAGGCCTGGTTCGCGCTCGATGCCCGGGAACTCCTCGGTGCGGACGCCGAGCACTACGCCAAGGTACCCGATACGCTGGATGTCTGGTTCGATTCTGGTGTTACCCACGCCTGCGTGCTGCAGACGCGCGCGGACCTGGGGACTCCCGCGGACCTCTACCTCGAGGGTTCGGACCAGCACCGCGGTTGGTTCCAGTCGTCCCTGATGACTTCGGTGGCGATGTATGACCGGGCCCCCTACCGCGAGGTCCTCACCCACGGGTTCACCGTGGACGCGCAGGGGCGCAAGATGTCCAAGTCGCTGGGCAACGTGGTGCGGCCCCAGGACGTGATGAAGAGCCTCGGCGCCGACATCATCCGGCTGTGGGTAGCCGCGACCGACTATCGCGGCGAGATGTCGGTCTCGGACGAGATCCTGAAACGCACGGCGGATGCCTATCGGCGCATCCGCAATACGGCGCGTTTTCTGCTTGCGAACCTGAATGGGTTCGATCCGGCGCACGATCTGATCGCCCCGGCGGATATGATCGCGCTGGATCGCTGGGTGGTGGACCGCGCCCTGCGTCTGCAGCAAGAGATCCTGGGCGCCTACCGGGACTACCAGTTTCATGTGATCTACCAGAAGATCCACAATTTCTGCATTACCGACCTGGGTGGTTTTTACTTGGATATCATCAAGGATCGGCAATACACCACCCGGTCGGACAGCCTGCCGCGGCGCTCCTGCCAGACCGCCATGTACCACATCGCCGAGGCGCTGGTGCGTTGGCTGGCCCCAGTGCTCAGCTTCACCGCGGAAGAGGTCTGGCAGCACCTGCCCGGTGAGCGCGGCGATTCGGTGTTTCTCGAGACCTGGTACCAGGGTCTGTTCGCGCTCGATGCAGAAGACCGCTTCGATCGGGCCTTCTGGGAGCGGGTGATCGAGGTGCGACAGGCGGTGAGCCGGCACCTGGAGCAGGGTCGCAAGGCAGGCGCCATCGGATCGTCACTGGACGCGGAGCTCGATCTTTACTGTGAGCAGGAACTGCTCGACCTGCTGCAGCGTCTCGGTGACGAGTTGCGCTTCGTGCTCATCACGTCCGAGGCGCGGGTGCACCCGGCAACGACCGCTAGCAGCGATGCGGTGGCGACCGAGGTTTCGGGGCTGGCGGTGGCGATTGCGCCCTCCGATCAGCAGAAGTGTGTGCGCTGCTGGCATCACCGGGACGACGTCGCGAGCCACGTGGACCACCCACAGCTTTGCGGTCGCTGTGTGGTGAACGTGACCGGCAGCGGTGAGATCCGGCGTTTTGCCTGAGCGCGGAGCGTCGCCGATGCTGCGTTGGTTGGTGCTCTCCCTATTGGTGGTGATCGCCGACCAGGTGACGAAGGTATGGGCCGAGGCCGCACTTGCACCCGGATATCCGCTCCAGGTGTTGCCGCACTTGGATCTTCGGCTCGCCTACAATCGGGGGGCGGCCTTCAGCTTCTTGAGCGACGCCGGCGGCTGGCAGCGCTGGCTGTTTTCCGTCCTCGCGGTGGCGGTCAGCCTGGTGCTCGGCTTCTGGCTCGCCCGTCTGCGCTCCACCGAGAGGATCATGGCCGCCTCGCTGTCGCTGATCATCGGTGGCGCGGTGGGCAATCTGATCGATCGGGTCCTGCATGGGCGAGTGGTCGATTTCATCGACCTCTATTACGACGCTCGTTGGCACTGGCCGGCATTCAACCTGGCGGACTCCGCGATCACCCTGGGGGTCGGATTAATGCTCCTGGACGCCTTTCTGGAATGGCGGCGCTCGCGCCGCGCCGGAACCTAGCGAATCCGATCTAATTCGCGGCACAGGGCCTCTGCGGCATCCAGCATGCGGGGCGTTGCCCGGTGCACCCAGTCCGCGGGCAGCTGGACAAACCTTTGCTCGCGCACCGCGAGCAGGTCCGGCCAGCCGCGCCAGCGCTCGAAAGGATGGGCGGAGGCGTCGCTGGCGACGATCGCCTGCGGGTCTGCGGTGAGCACGGCCTCTACACTGACGCCGGCGGCATGCCCCGCCAGACGGGGGAAGATGCTCTCGGCGCCGCACAGCCGGAGCAGGTCGCCGATAATGTGCTCGCGGTCCACGCTCATCAGTGGTTGTCCCCACAATTGGTAGAAGACGCGCAGCGGCGTTCCACCGGGCACCTCGGCCCTGAGTCTCTGCAAGCGGCGACGCAGGTCACCGGCGGTGTCTTCGGCCGCCGCGCGGGTACCGGCGAGGCGGCCGATGCGCTCGATATCCTCGGCGATCTGCTCGAGTCGCCGCGGGTCGCTGTGCAGGACGCGGAACCCGGATCCGGCCAGCCACTCCAGGTCCTGCGTCCGGTTTCCAGAGGTCCAGGCAACGATCAGGTCGGGTTCGAGCCGCAGAATGCGTTCGCGGTCGAGACGCGCCGCATCGCCCACTTGGGGGAGCCGCGTTACAGGCTCGGGGTAGTCGCTGTAAGCCACGCTGGCAACCAGTTTGTCGCCGGCCCCAGCGGCATAGACCAGTTCAGCGGCGTGTGGGGAAAGGGCGATGATGCGCTCGGCGGTGGGCTCCAGCGGGCGGGGGCGAGGCGCGTCAGCTTGCGCGGCCGGCAGTCCGAGCAGGATGCAGAACAATCCCGCGACGAGCCCGCTATCGGGGAGCAGTCCCGCCGACCCGGGTCGCGCCACGGGCTGCTAGACCAGTCTCGCGCGGTGGCTTGGAGTGTTTGTCATGCCCAGCCCGCGAGGGTGATCAAGGCCAGCAGGGCGATCCAGATCAGCGTCGCCCGCCAGACCAGGGATGCCCCACGTGCGATGATACGCGCCGTTTCCCGCTCGGATGTGGGCGGGGCTGCGTCCTCCTGTGGTGCCTCGCGCAGGGCGGCATTGCCGACGTCGATCAGCAGCGGGCCGCTGTCTTGCGGAAACTCGTAGGGATAGGCTCGCCAAGCGCGCACCGCCTGATCGAAATTGCCCGCCAGCGCGTAGGCCATGGCGGTTGCGCGCGCCGGCAGCCAGTCCAACACCGCGACCATGCGAGCGGCATCGGCAGCCGAGGGCGCCAGGTTGTCTGCCGCCCCGACTTGGTCGCGCACGAGCCATGCTAGCCGATAGCCGGCCGCCCCCAAGGGCCCGAGTATCAAGAACCAGAACAACACCGCGAACGACCGGCGGTTGGCCTCTGCGACCAGCGTCGAGACCACCGCGCCGGCAAGCTGCTGGGCGGACGCGGGGCTGCGCTCGCCGAGGAGTTCCCAGGCCCGGTCGTGGGTCTCCTTGGCGTCCTGCCGCTCCAGTGCCGAGAGCAGCAGGTCGGTTTGGGTGAGCAGTTCCCGGGGGCCCAGACTGAGATACAGGACCAGGGCGGAAAACAGCGCCCCGGGGATTCCCAGCCAGGCGTCACCGAGGATCCACTGCAGCAAACCGATCACCACCAGGGGCGGCAGCCACAGGCAGGCCAAGGGGCCGATACCGGGCCGCAGGCTGGGCGGCAGGCGCAGGGCCGCTATGCGTCGCCGATAGCCGGGGAACCAGAACGGCTCCCGCAGGTCCTCGTGTTCGACGAGCAGCCGTTCGCCGGCCAGGCAGCAGAGTACGATCAACAGGGTCACAGGCTTCTCTTCCCGGGGGTGGTGGGGCCGCTGACCGCCAATCGCCTGCGCAGCCCCTGGCGAAAATCGTTCCAGGCGAAAGCGGGACCGGGATCGCTCTTGCGCCCCGGCGCGATGTCGTTGTGCCCGGCGATGCGCTCGAGGCCAATCGCCGGATAGGCCGCGAGGAGCACACCGCTGGTCGCGATCAGCGTCTGGTACTGTGCGTCGGTGAAGGGTCGATCGTCCGTCCCTTCGAGTTCGATGCCGATCGAGTAGTCATTGCAACGGCAGCGGCCCTGGAACGCCGATTCCCCGGCGTGCCAGGCGCGAAGGTGGAGGGGGACATATTGCACGAGTTCACCGTCACGTCGGATGAGCAGATGCGCCGACACCCGTAGATCGGCGATGGTCGCAAAGTACGGGTGCGCGGCGGGGTCGAGCCGGTTGCAGAAAAACTGGTCGATCCAGGCGCCGCCGAACTCCCCGGGAGGCAGGCTGATGCTGTGGATCACCAACAGATCGATCGTGGTCCCCGGAGGGCGCCGGTCGCAGTTGGGGGACGCGCACCGCCGCGCTTGATCCAGCCAACCGGTGCGCCGGACCTGCTCGAGGCCCGGCACTGCTAGCGCGGAGTTCAGGGTCAACGCCGACGCAGCCCTTTCACGACCATGTCGGTATAGCTGACGATCCCGATGACCTTCCCATGTTCGACCACCGGAGCGCGGGAGAAGTGAAAGCGGGCGAACAGGCGCGCGCAGTAGCGGATGTCCATGTCCGGGTGTACATGCACCACGGGCTTGGACATGATCTCATAGATGTTGACCCGGTCCGGCGGGCGGTCGACCGCCAGCACCTGGCGCGCGATGTCCGCTACCAGAACCATGCCGTATTCGTCGTCTTCGTGCCGTTTGTCGACGATCAGCGATTTGGTATCCACGTGTTCCATGGTGTCGAGCGCGTCGGCGACTGTGTCCATGCCGTCGACCATGTCGAAACGCGTCTTCATCACGTCGCGCACGCGCACCAGTACTTTCTCGTTCATAACTCTTCCTCCACTACTCGGGACAGCATACGGATCTGATGGCTGACCCCCACCGCGTCTTCCACGTCGAGCTGCAGTGCGATCCCAGTGCCGGGCTTTTCTTCGAACTCCCCGACCTTGGCAATGGTTTCCAGGATCGTTCGGCTAAGATGTTCCTCCACCAGCATCAGTATCATGTCGCGCTGGGTCTCGAGCGTCAGGCCAAAGAAGGTCTTGGTCTTGCTCACGCCCTCTCCGCGGGCCTGGGAGAGGACCGTGGACCCGGTCGCCCCGGCGCTGCGCGCAGCCTCCAGCACGGCGTTGGTTTGGCCGTCTTCGACCAAAGCGATGATCAGTTTGAAATGCATGCTCTAATCTCCTGAGTCCTCAGATTTGGAACGCGCTCGGCTCTGGCGTGCCGCCCACTCGCTGAGCTGGGCGTATCCCATTACCGCCATGATCGGGAACAGGCTAGCGAAGGCGATGAGCCCGAACCCATCGAGCAGGGGGTTGCGTCCGGGGATGCTGGTGGACAGGCCCAAGCCGAGGGCCGCTACCAACGGCACGGTCACCGTCGAAGTGGTGACGCCGCCGGAATCGTAGGCCAGGGCGATGATCATCTTGGGTGCGAATATGGTCTGGATGATGACCACCACGTAACCGGTCATGATGTAGTAGTGCAGTGGTGTGCCGCTGATGATTCGGTAGGCCCCCAGGGAGATGCCGAAAGCGACGCCGATGGCGACCGCAACCCGCAAACCCCAGGTGCCTACGGCGCCGCCGGAGACCTGATTGGCCTTGATTGCAACCGCGATCAGCGAGGGCTCCGCAATGGTGGTCGAGAAGCCGATGGCTGCCGCAAACAAATACACCCATAGGTAGTTCTGCCATTCCACCCCGGCTCCGGATGCGGCCTCGTCGAGCCCGAGAAACTCCGGTGCGGTGAGCTGCGAGGCCATCAGTTTGCCCAACGGGAAAAGCGCCAACTCCAGCCCTTCGAGGAAGAAGGCAAGGCCGAGCAGCACGAGCACGAAACCGAGCAGAATCTGCCCCAGATTGCGCACACGGCGGCGCAGCACCAGCACCTGGAAACCCACCATGGTGAGCGCGATCGGAGCCACGTCACGCAGCGTGGCGAGCAGCGCATGGAGGAACTCGTTCAGGGTTTCCATCTACAAGACCATCCCGTAACCCATGACGAATATCATGGGCGTGAGGGAGGCGAATGCGATCAGGCCGAAGCCGTCCACCATCGGATTGCGGCCCTGGATGCTGGACGCCAGTCCTACGCCGAGAGCGGTGACCAGGGGGACAGTGATGGTCGATGTGGTGACGCCGCCCGAGTCGTAGGCGATACCGATGATCTCGCTGGGGGCGAACGCAGTCATGATCACGATGCCTAGATAGCCGCCGATGATCAGATAGGGCAGCGGCCAACCGCGGATGATACGCATGACCCCGATCACGATCGCCAGCCCGACCGAGATGGCCACGGTGAAGCGCAGACCGGTCGCGTATTCGTGCTTCGCGGACTCGTTGTTGCCGATCATTCCCCCTTCGGCAGCGATCTTGGCCGCCTCGTCCGCGACCGCGATCAGCGCTGGCTCTGCGACCGTGGTACCAAAGCCTAGGGCGAAGGAGAACAGCAGCAGCCAGAACAGGCTACCCTTGCGGGCGAAGTCCTGGGCCATGGATTCGCCGATCGGGAACAGGCCGATCTTCAGCCCGTGCACGAACAGTGTGAGGCCGATGATCACCAGCACGGTGCCGATGAGCAGTTCGGCAAAATTGGGGAACGGTTGGCGCAGTACCAGCAACTGGAAGAACGCGATGACGCCGAGGATCGGGACAAGGTCTCGGACGCTGTCGAAGAGCGATTTGTATAGATGACCCAGCAGTTCTCGCATCGTATTCGCTAGCCGACCTCGGGTATCGATTTGCCTCGCCCGCGAGTCCTCGAACGCCACTCGTGACTTGCGCCACAGATGCGTGCAAATCACCGGATAAGGGCCACCCGCAGGGCACCTATTGTACATGCCCCCAGGGCGCGGGGCATGGACGCGCCCCTCCGCAGGCTGATTCTTTCCCACGACCGGAGCCACAACCGGGCCAAGTGTGAGGTCTCGCACAGCATATTTGTCTCCGCAGAACTTTAATACAAGTTGGGGCTCGAAGGCACGCAAAACGAAGATTGCGCTTACGGCTTATAATCTGAAGCAGCGCGATGTTGCCTAGACAATGACCAGCGAAGAAAAAATCGTTCCGTTCCGCACTACCGGCGATGGCAGACGCCAGACTATGCGCCAGGAGCGGTTGCGCCTGGTGAATGCCTGTCGTGAGGAAATCAGCCGCGTGCTTTTCCAGTTGAGCGATGGTTTCTTCGAAAAGGCGGATGACATTCTCTTCGAGCTGGCGGAGAAATCCTCCAGCTCGCCGGAACATTACGATTACTTCATCGCGTTGCGGGAATTGCGGTTGCACCGCGAAAGGGTCCAGCAGCGATGGCGGCAGATGGTGCTCGAGCAGTTCGGCAAATTCTGGCAGGGCGAGGCGGGCCGTGGCCAGGTGCGTTCCGATGTGCCAAACATGGAGTTGCTCGAGGAGGAAGAACTCGAAGAGTATGTCGCTACGACCGAGACTGCCGGCCGGGCCGAAAAGCGCTTCGAAAAAGACCTGTTCGCCCTCGAACGCCGCTTCTCGGAGCTCCTCGATGGGGCGGAGGTCAACAAAAAGAACAATCCGCTTTCCCCCCTCGCCCTGTGTGAACATTTCCGCGAAGCGATCCGCCCCCTGGATCTGGGGATCCATAGCAAGCTGGTCTTGTACAAGCGATTCGAAAAGGACGTTATTCTTTACATCGGCGGCCTCTACGAAGAGCTGAATTCGCGCCTTGATCACGCGGGCGTTCTGCCGGGGCTCACACCGAAGGTCCGTAGCCATCCGGTTTCCCCGGCGGTGCGCAAGGCCGAGGGGGTGCCCGAGCAACCGCAGGCGCGGGGTACAGCCGAGGCGGGCGAGGAATCGACGGCCTACGCGGGCGGCGATGCCTTCACCTTGATGCAACGATTGCTGCACCAGCGACGCCGTTTCGGAGCGGACGCGCAGCCCCAGTCGCCGGTCTCCGCCGGGGTGCAGGTCTATGTCGTCGGCGCCAAGGAACTGGTGTCCGCGCTGTCGGAACTGCAGCGCTCGCACCTCGCGGCAACCGCTTTTGACGAGGATCCGCAGCGACTGCCTCGAGAGCAGATCAAGACGGACCTTGCGCAGGCCCTTCGTCTAGGTCAGGAGGGCAAGGTAAACCGCAGGCTGGCGGAAGAGCAGATCGACGCCTTGGATGTGGTCTCCATGTTGTTCGATTTTCTAGTGGAAGACCGGGGGTTGTCGGATCCGATGAAAGCGCTGCTGTTGCGCCTGCAGATTCCGATGGCCAAGATCGCGATCGTCGACCATTCTGTTTTCCGTAACAAGGCGCACCCTGCGCGGCGGCTCCTGAACAACCTGAGCGATATGGCTTTTCGCTGGAGTGACGATGGGGACCGCTCCGCGAACAGCTGGTACGGACGTATCGAATCCTACGTCAACCGCGTGCTGATGGAGTTCGAGAACGAGCCGGCGGTGCTCAATCAGATCAGCCAGGAATTGTCCGCGTTCCTGGAGAAGGAGGCGCACGACGCGGAGTTGGCCGAGGAGCGCACCCGGCAGGTGAGCAAGGGCCGCGAACAGTTGCGGGTTGCGCGGCGGCGGGTGGAGCAGGAGATCGAAAGCCGCCTGGCGCTGCGCGACAACGTGCCCGAGATCGCCCAGCGATTGCTCCGCGAGGCCTGGAGAGACGTTCTGCTCTTGACCTATCTGCGCCAGGGACCGGAGAGCGGCGCTTGGCGGCACGCGGTTTCGGTGGTCGACCGACTGCTCTGGAGCGTCGAAATTAAGACCAGTACCCTGGCGCGTGGCGAGTTGCTGACCGGGATCCCTGAGCTGTTGGCGAAACTACGCGAGGGCCTCGAGGGCATCGCGTACGACCCGCATGCGATGTCGAAGCTGTTCAAGGATCTGCAGGCTCGGCACATCATCTGTCTGCGCGCCCTGCAGGCGCGGCCCCCTGAAGCCGAGCCGGTTGCCGGGGATCCGGCTCCGGCGGATGCGGTGCAACAAGAGCCCGAACAGCCCCCGGTGCCTAAGGCAGCCTTGCCGCCCGACGTGTTTCTGCGCCGCGCCGCTGAGCTGAAGGAAGGGGACTGGCTGGAAACCCTGGGTGACGATGCAGGAAAGGTCCGCGCCAAGCTGGCTTGGAAGAGCGATGCCAGCGATGTCTACCTGTTCGTCAACCGCAAGGGTCTGAAGCTTGCCGAGCTGAGCACCCGGGAGATTGCCGCTTTGTTCCAGTCCGGCAGCGCGGAAGTCTTGCACGAGGAAGAGGTTCCGCTGGTGGAGCGGGCTCTGGCTTCCATGATGCAAATGCTTTCCAGCGAGGATGCCCCGTCGCGCGGCGCCTAGCTGCGGCACTCGCCTCGCCTGCGAAGCGCCACCTGTCATCCCTGTCCGCCTATTGCGTGAAGGCGGATCCTCGCTGTAGCGGCGGCGCTGCGGCTCCGGTTTCCCGAACCCTTCATGAAACCTGCCGGCTAGCCTAGAATGGAGTCCTTTGGCGCCATGCAGAGGGTGACAGCGATGGGCGAGCGGATCACCGTCAAATTCGAGGACCTGTCACAGGGCACGGGTACGCCGGCAAAGGCAGGCGATACCGTTTCCGTGCACTACACCGGTTGGCTGAGCAGCGGCGGCAAGTTCGATTCGAGCCGCGACCGTGATGCCCCGTTCGAGTTTCGGCTCGGCGCGGGGCGGGTGATCCGCGGCTGGGACGAAGGAGTGCAGGGCATGCAGGTCGGAGGCACCCGGCGCCTGGTGATCCCTCCCGCGCTGGGATATGGCGCCGCGGGCGCCGGTGGGGTGATCCCGCCGCACGCCACCCTGGTATTCGAAGTGGAACTTCTGGCGGTCGCCACCGCCTCATGAGTCCGCTGCCGCCAGCCGAAGCGATCGCGGCCCAGGTCCGCTCAGCGCTGGCCGAGGACATCGGTCCGGGAGATCTCACCGCGCAGCTGATCCCGCCGGGCACCCTGTCGCGGGTGCAGGTCATCTCGCGCGAGGAGGCTGTGCTCTGCGGTTGTTCCTGGTTCGACCAGGTGTTCCGGCAGTTGGATCCCGACATCCGCATCCGCTGGGAGAAGCAGGATGGCGAGGCGATTGGCCCCGGTGAGGTCCTATGTCGGCTGGGGGGGGAAACCCGGTCCCTGCTGAGCGGCGAGCGCACCGCGCTAAACTTCTTGCAGACCCTGTCCGGAACGGCAACCCTGGCGCGCCGCTACAGCGAGGCGGTGGCGGGTACCGGCGCGCGCGTTCTGGATACCCGCAAGACCGTACCGGGTCTGCGCCTGGCGCAGAAATACGCGGTGCGCTGCGGCGGCGGCCACAATCACCGCGTCGGCCTCTACGACGCCATTCTGATCAAGGAAAACCATATCGCCGCGGCCGGCTCGGTAGCGGCAGCGGTCATCGCCGCGCGCGGCTCGGCGCCGGAGGTGGACATCGAGGTCGAGGTTGAGGATCTGGATCAGCTGCGGGAGGCACTGGCGGCGGGGGCGGTCCACCTGCTGCTGGACAATTTCCCGCCCGAGCAGCTGCGCGAGGCGGTGCGCGTCAACGCCGGGGCGGCTCGCCTCGAGGCATCCGGCGGGGTTACCCTGGAGCGGGTGCGGCGGATTGCCGAGACGGGGGTGGACGACATCTCGGTCGGCGCCCTGACCAAGGACGTGCGCGCGGTCGATCTATCGATGCGCTTCCTGCCATCCTGACCCGGGTTACTGGATCGGATCCCGCGGCGGGAACACCAGCCGCGTACCGGCAACATGGGTGCGCGTATCCCGCAGCGCAAAATTGCGGAAACTGGAACG
>JAHEIA010000031.1 GCA_024639625.1 Chromatiales bacterium | reverse complement strand
CAGTCCATGAAGATCCTGTACGACGCTTTGACTGCGGCTCGCGATCCCAACCGCCGGCTCATGCTGTCCAACCTGGTGCGCGTGCCGATCGTCGTGCGAGCGAAGTTATTGCGTGATACGGCGTTCGAGGCCGACGGCGTACTGGCCGCAGCGCGCAGTGCCCTCACGGACTACTTTGCGTTTGCGGCGATGCCGCTGGGACGCGCCATATATGCGAGCGATATCTATGCTGCACTGCAGGCCGCGACTGGCGTGCACGCCGTTGACCTTGACCTCTTCCACCTCAAGGATCACGCGGAGTTGAGTGCAGCCGAGCGTGGGGTGCGAGCAGTGACTACGGATGCAGTACAGCCGCACATACGAATCTTTGCCGCGCGTCCGACGCCCGCGGATCCAAGCCTGATCGATCGCTATGCGAAGGCCGGATTCGCGGCAGGGGAAACGCCGGCTGTGCTCGCTGCGGAGCAGGCCTACCTCGAGGATCCCGTGGCGGACCTCAGCCTGACGGTCGTGGAGATGCTCTGATATGGCTTACTCGAACGCGTCGCAGGACAAACTCTACGGATTGCTGCCGGCGTACGTGCGCGAACGTGATGTAGCTGAGGGCGAGCCGCTAAGGGCGCTCCTGCGCCTGATCGAGCGACAGGCCGACGCGATCGAGGAGGACGTCGGTCAACTGGGCAACAACGCCTTTGTGGAGACCAGCGAGCCCTGGGCGGTACCTTATATCGGGGATCTGGTGGGTACGACGCCGTTGTTTGACGAAAACCGCGTACGGGACGGCGATACCGCACGCGAGCTGTTCCCGGATCTGGAAGGCCCCAGCCTGCGCCCGCCGCTGGTGATCCGCAATCGGGCCGATGTCGCCAAAACGATCTATTATCGTCGGCGCAAGGGTACGTTGCCGATGCTCGAGGAGCTGGCGCGCGATGTTAGCGGATGGGCTGCCCACGCCGTGGAGTTCTTTGAACTGCTCGGCTGGACACAGTGGGTGCGAAACCACCTGCGGATGCACGCGATGCGCACACCCGATGTGCGCTCGGTCGAGCGCATGGATCGCCTGGATCGTGCGTTTGACGAGGTCTGTCACACAGTCGACGTGCGGCCAATCGGCCAACTGGATGGGTGGCACAACATCCGCAACATCGGGTTCTTCCTGTGGCGCCTCGGCGCATACCGGATGGAAAGAGTTTCGGCGCGGCGCCTCGGCGGTGCGGCGGACTACCGGTATTACTTCAGTCCGCTCGGAAACTCCATGCCCCTGTTCAGCCGGATGCGTCGCGAAGGGGATGAAGCAGGGCTTGCCACGGAGCTGCACGTCCCAAAGCCAATCCGCGCGGCACGCTGGTTCGAGGATCTGCGCGCCTATCGGGAGCTGGCCGCTCCAAGACCCGGGTTTACGGAGTTCTACGGGCTGTTCAATTCCTTGGCGGGTTTCAACCTTGCCCCGGCACCGAGCCTGATGCTGCTGGTTGACGGGAACCCGATACCGCCGGACGATGTTCGCTGCCGTGATCTGGAAAACTGGGGGCAGCCGCAGAACGCCCTCGTTAGTATTGACGTCGAGAACGGCCGGCTCGCGCTCGGACCGGATCTGCTGCCCGCTGGCAACGTCGAAGCTTTTTACCATTACGGGTTTCCCGCTGACCTGGGCGGAGGCCCCTATCGCAGGCGCGCCTGGTTGACCCGCCGTTCCGTTGCCGAGACGGTGCTGGTGGTCGATGACTCCGGCGATCCGGGTACCTTTGCCACTATCGGCGGCGCACTCGGTGATTGGGTGGCGCAAGGCAGACCGAATACTGCGATCCGCATCCGGGACAATCGTACCTACAATGAGGCCATTGGTATCGAGCCGGCGGATGGGCGTTCCATCGCCATCGAGTCGGCAGATGGTTTTCGACCCCACCTGCAGCTCGACGGGCCGCTCGTCATTTTCGGACAGCACGAGGATGCGAGGCTAACGCTGAGCGGCCTGCTGGTCGAAGGCCGGGTCCAGATCGACGGTTCGCTCGGCCGTCTGCGTTTGTTGCACACGACCCTGGTGCCTGGGGTGCGTATCGCGGAACCGGACCCGGACCTGCCGCCTCCGCCACCGGCGGTCCCGGAGCCGGCGATCAGTGCTGCTGCGATTGATGGAGGAGGCGACCCGATCAATACCGAGCTTAGGGTCGAATTGGCGTTCTCCATCTCCGGACCGTTGCGCTTACCGGATCATGCGGAGGGCGTGTTCGCCCTGGATTCGGTTATCGACGGAGTCGGGGTGGATGCGATTGCGGGGGTCGGCGCTGCGGATGCCCTCGGGCCGCCGACTCGTCTCGAGCGGGTCACGGTACGCGGCCCGACACGTGTGCGTGAGATCGTGCTCGCCTCGGAAGTGATCTTCGACGGACTGGTCAGCGCAGAACGTATCCAGGTGGGTTGCGTGCGTTTCTCCTACCTTGAACCGCTATCGCGCACGCCGCGGCGCTACCGGTGCCAGCCGGATTTGGCGGAGCGCAGGGCAATCGACAAGGTGGCGGAGGTTTCCGGGCCGCTCTCCGATCCCGAGAAGGATGCGATTCGCGCTCGGGTTCGCCGGCGCGTCAAACCCGAGTACACGAGCGAGGTCTACGGCCAGCCGGCGTATCTGCAGCTTTCGCGCGGAGCGCCTGTGGAGATCACCGAAGGGGCCGAGGACGGGTCGGAAATGGGGGTGTATGCCCATCTCAAGCAGCCGCAGCGTGAAGCGAATCTGAGGGTCCGGCTGGATGAGTATCTGCCTTTTGGACTGGAAGCGGGAATCATTTACGTAACATGAGGCAGCTTGGAAGTCTCGCATACGGCTAAGGAGTGAGTGCTATGGCAGGCGACTATACGAGATTCACCTTCGATCCCCGCAAGCGGTACTCGGGCGTGCTCATGCAGCAGGGGCGCGTACAGCTCGATGCCGACTGGAACGAGGCCGTCGAGATACTGAAGGGCCGCGTTCGAACCCTGGCGCTCGATACCTTTGGCCCGGTGGGATTGCCGGTGCTGACGACACCCAACGCGTTCTTGATCAATTTTGCGGCGGGACCACCCGTCGATCTGTCCATCGAGCCGGGCAGGATGTATATCGAGGGCTGGATCGCCGAGCTGTTCGCGGAAGACGGTGCGAGCTATCTGAACCAGCCCTACTTGCCGGATCCGCCGGCCCTGCCGGCGGCGGGAGGCGCCGCCGTGTATCTCGATGTGTGGGAACGGGAAGTGACCTATATCGAGGACCCGGGCATTCTCGACGTCGCTCTGGGTGGCGCCGACACCGCGACTCGCACGCAGACCGTCTGGCAGGTGAAGTTCCAAGCGGAGCCCAACGGTGCGCAATGCGGCATGCCGGTCGGCGAGCCTCCTTCCGCGGGTCGCCTTACCACCGAAGCCATCGCGCCGCCGGCGCCGGACGATCCGTGCATCCTTGCACCGCAGGCGGGTTACCGGGGCCTGGAGAATCGTCTCTACCGGGTCGAGGTGCATGCGGGAGGCACTCTTGGTACGGCACGCTTCAAATGGTCGCGTGACAATGGCTCGATCGTATCGGCGGTGACCGCCATCTCGGTTGCGGGCAGCCAAACCACGTTGAGCGTCAACCGTATCGGTCGTGACCCGGTGCTGCGTTTTCGCATCGATGACTGGATAACGCTGACCGATGACCATCGGGAACTTCACGCCGAGCCGGGTGAGATGGCGCGCGTCGTCGACATCGACGAGAGCCAGGGACATGTCGTGCTCGACCGCGCAGTGCCCACCGGGGGTGGACGGGCCTTTGGCGCCAATGCCACGGAAATCGAGGATCGTCATACCCGCATCCAGCGCTGGGATCAGACGGCGGTGACCAACACCATCGACGCTGACGGCCTGGTGGCGACTAGCGCAGGCCCGATCCCCCTCGAGGACGGTGTGCAGGTTCGCTTTTCCGCCGACCCGGGAGGCGGCGAGTTTCGCGTCGGTGACTATTGGGTGTTCGCCGCTCGAACCGCAAACGCATCGGTTGAGATCCTTACCAACGCACCGCCGCGAGGCATCATCCATCACTATACGCAACTGGCGGCAGTCAATGGCTTGGGTAGCGGCAACGTTCATGTTGACGACTGCCGGCCGCGGCCCGAGGACACGGCTGTCGGATGCTGCTGTTGTCTGGTGACGGTCGGCGCGCGCGGCGACCAAGCTGCCGATTTTAGTTCGCTTGCCGGTGCAGTAGCCGCCTTGCCGCAGCTGGCGCCGGACCAGAACATACCGGTGATCGTCTGTCTTCTGGAAGGTGACCACGCCATCCCGACGCCCATAGGACTCACGCGTCCGCGCGTCACCATCCGAGGCTGTGGTTGGGCGACCCGCCTGCTGCCCGCGCAAGGTCCGGCATTGGAGCTGCGGGCCCGGGAACAGCGGGTCGAGACACTGGCGATATTCGCCGAGGACGATTCGCCTCTCATCGACGCGGCAGGTAGCGACCAACGCGTTGAATACTGCCGTCTGGAAAACCAGGGTTCCGGGCCTGCGGTGAAGGCGCGCCGGGTAGAGGATCTATTGATTCGCGAGAATCTGCTCCTGGGGGAAGGGGGGCTGGATCTTGCAGGGAACTCCATCGACGTAACGGACAATCGCATTGCAGGCGGTCCGGTGACGATACGCAGTCCGTCCGATCGGGTGCGTATTCGCGGCAACCATCTGTTGGGTTCAGCGACGGATGGTGTGATCGTTGGTGACCATGGCGTGGTCTACGAAGTCGATGTGACCGACAACCGCATCCGGTTGGCGCAGCGCAATGGGATTGCCAGTGGCCTCTTCGACCCGGAGGACACGGGTAAAGAAGGCATCATTTCTGGCTTGCGAGTCATCGGCAACGAGATCGTCGAATGCATCCGCAAGGCCAAGCGTGGCTCGAACGATCCGCCGTTTGGGGGGCTGGTTCTGGCGCGTGCATACGATTTGGTCGTGCGCGACAATCGGATCGAGCGCAACGGCGAAGAGGCATCCGCGGCGGTATGTGGGTGCTATGTACGTCACAGCAGGGGCGCGGAATTCAGTCGCAACCTGATACGCCAAAATGGGCGTCGCGCCGATGGTAAGAGCCTTCCCGGACCGCAGGCAGGGATTAGCCTGCGCGATGCCAATGTCATGCTGACCAGCATTCCCGATCCGGAGAACGAGGAGAGAGAGGTTGCCGAGTTGGGTATCCTGTCCGCGGCGCGGATTGCCGATAATCACGTGGAGTCGCGACGCGGACCCGCGCTCTATATCCGGGGACAGGGCCCGATGACGGTCGAGGGCAATCGGTTTCAGGCCGCTGACATCCTGGGGGATTTCTCCGATTTCACCGTGGCGACCGTCGATCAGTATGTGGGATCCGTGTTTGTCTTCAATACTGGGCTGCCTGCCTACTTCGGCGGTTTTCTGGCGGGCGCCGGTGTGCCGGCGATCGGTTCCGCTACGGTCGACCATGTATCGGGTACCCCAGTGCTCACCGGTCTGACCGTCGGCGGTCAAACCCAGTACCGAGGCAACCAGGCGCGTTTGGATCTGACACGGTTGGAGAGTGAGTTGGTGTTCGCGAACATCGCGATCGTCTCGCTGGACGATACGGTGATCGCGGGAAACCAGACCGAGGGGGCACTGGCGGTGCGGATGGGGAAGGCCGGCGGTGAAACGATTCGCCCGATCGCGCAATTCCAGGCGGACTTGATGTTTGCCGACCTCTTCAACCTGGCGGTGACGACGCGTCAGAGTCATAACGGACTGATGTCGACACCACTCTTGACGATGTTTTCGATTTTCTCGTTGGGATTCTTCAACCATTGTGTCGACAACCAAGCTACGAGCTGCATCAAGGCGGAGGGAGTCTCTCCTAAATCGAAGAAACGCGACAATGCGGTGATATTCCCGAATCCTGCGTTCTGCGAGGACGAAGAGGCTTGATGGGGATCCGAGCACACTTGAACCATTGGTAGGAGGTGGACGGTGGCGGAACGCAAGACCAGGACAACTCCCAGCACGGTGAAGAAGAAGGCATCGAGCGTACGGCGAAAGGTGGCTGCAGCACGGGTAACCGGGCGTGCCGTATTGGACCGCACCTTCGCCAAGGTGCTGCAAAGCAAATCAGTGGACGCCATCTTGCCGGAGGCGTCGAATCGCTTCGAGGCAGGGCGCCGCTTATATACGAAAGAGACCCTAGCGGCGGCAACCGCGGAGCTCGCAGTCTTGAATAAGGAACGCGAGCGCCTCGCCGAAACAGGGGCGACGGGTCCGGCGCAGGCTCGTATCGAGCGCTTGGTGACAGCCGTGGAGACGGATATTGGCGCTGCAACGGCGTTGCTCGACGAAATGCAGAACGCAATCACTCCGCAGCGCGGCGGATGGTTGCTGATGGGGCGCGTTGCACTGCGCGACGGAACTGTGCCGAAGAATGCAGAGATCGTTTTTCTCGATCAGAACGACAAGCCCATCAAGGAGCTGCGTACAGTGAAGCTCGGCACGGACGGGATCGTTCGCAAGGCATTTTCCGCAGAAGTTGTAGAGGAGCTGACGGCCAAGGGTGTCAAGGTCAGCGTGGCGGTCCAGGTGCGCGGACGCATCATCGCGACCGATCCCGCGCCGGTGAGCCTGAAATCCGGGGCGCTGCATCAGTTCGATCTGCGGGTGAACAAGGGCCTGGAGTGACCGGGCGCCCGTGACCTACCGCGCGAAGAAGCTGCTGGCTCGCCGATAATACCGCCACGGCTATCGCTACAGGCATGTGTTTCCGCTCTACTTGGTCGAGCATGTCCGTGCCCCGGCGCCCGCGCGATGTTGTAGATACGCAAGCCCATGGGAGTTATCGGGGGGGTCATTCAGCAGCGCCGCGGGCATGGAGACCCTTTGATGAGACGATGGATGACGGGCACGATAACGATCCTGAGTCTGGCCGGTTGCGCGCTAGCCCCCGAGGCGCCAAGCCCGTCGATGGGGGAAGCAATTGCGCAACCGACTCCGACTCTCCCGGTGGTCGAACGCTATGCCCGTTGTCTGTTGGCCAAGAGTCCTCCGGCGGAGGGCTGCAAGGACTTCCCGCAGGATAAGAATCCACTGGCATTGTCCCATGCGGTCCAGCGACGTGCCGAGGAAGCGATGACGGTTATATACGGGACCGAGCCGTCGGAGTCCCGGGCGCAAATGGCAGGCCGCTATCTGATCCGCCTGCACGCGGATGCCGACTCCTGCTTCCCGGATCTGAATACTCCACAGCGATTGGGTGCCCTGTTGGATCAGGTGGACCAAATCGCAGCTTTCCTCTCCGACTATCACGCCAGGGTGCTCGGCGTGCCCAGTGCCAGCGTGCTGGCCCCGACCGTGATCGAGATCTGCTCCACGCGCCTGGGCCCGGGACCTTTGTACTGGTCCGGACCCAACACCATGCAGATTCGTATGCCGTCCGATCCGGTCTTCGGGGACTCGTCGAAGGGATTGCTCGTGTCCTACGGCCGCATCGCACAAGCCTGGCATAGCGGTGAGCAGCACGTCGAGGAACTGCGCCTATTCTCTCGGCCCGTCGATCTGCGCCGAATATGGCCCGTTCTCGATCCCGCTGGGACGATCCGGGTAGGGCTGCGCAAGCAGATCGTTCACAGGTCGGAAGAACTGCAGACTCGGATCCGAGGTTTGCAGCAAGAGCTGAACCGAATGGCGGCAGGTGGTGTCCCACCAGATCGTCTGCGCGCTGCAGCGGTGGATCTGGTCGCCGCCGAGACCGGCCTTCCGAGAGAACAGGTTGAGCAGGATCTACGGCACTGGGAAGTGGCCGATGCGCTTCGGGCCTGGCAGGCGGCAGCCGCCGATCCACAGACCCTGGCCTCGATCGCCGAAGAACTCGGCGCTGCAATCCGACCTTGCGGCTCACGCCGCGATACCGAGGAGACGAAGCGCCTTTACGGACTCGTGGTCATCGACAACATGCACGATATCTACATCTGTGTGGGCGCTTGGGAAAACGGCGAACAGGATCGGCCGGCGGGCGAGGGGCGAGCCCTGCGACGCGACATTACTGCAGTTGGCTTGCTCGTGGTTTCCACCGGCGATGTCGTCCATCTGGAGGCCTCCCTTCAGGACAAGATTCATGGCCTGCTCGAGCGCTCCCGTTCGGTTGCGCGGACAAGCTTCTTGCGGGCGATGAACCGGATGGATCGGGGTGCGTTCTAAGCGATGCTCGGGTCGGTACGGAACCCGAACACCCTGGGGGCAGGCATTGCGGAGCTGCCGCTGCGCAATACGTGGTCGATGCGCCGGAATTCGGATTATGTCAGGATGACAAGATCGCTCGCTGAGGGAGTGGCGCTTTAGCAAACTCGAACCAATTTTTTCAGAGAGGGAAGAGACTATGGCGATGATTCTCGACGGTCAGGAAAAGCGGATCGGGCTGGCGCTGTCAGGAGGTGGATTCCGGGCGGCCGCCTTTCACCTGGGAGTATTCCGCAAGTTGCAGGAACTGGATCTGCTAGACAAGCTCGACCTGCTGTCGTGCGTGAGCGGGGGTAGTATTGCAGGCGGCTTTCTCGCTGCCCACTGGGGGCAGCCCGACGTCCTTGATCGGCTCGAAAACTACCTGCGCTCGCGATCGATTGCCGTTTCGTCTTTCATCGGCGGCGTACTCGACCCCTTCAGCTCGCGGATCGATAAGCTGGCGGAAAGCTACGAGCGCGACCTTTTCGGCGGGCGCACCTTGAGTGATCTGCGCGCCGGGCCTCGGGTGTACCTGAACGCCACCAACCTGGCCACCGGAAACCTGTTTTTCTTCGTGGCGGGCGGCGGCTTGCCGGAAGAGATGGGGGAGCACGAACTGGGTGCGGTCGTGGCGGGCGAGTTCCCCATCAGTCGGGCGGTAGCGGCTTCCTCGGCCTTTCCTCCGGTTTTTCCGCCGCTGCGCCTGGACGAAAGCGACTATCCACCCGCTACCGCAGTCGAGTATGTCACGCTCACCGACGGTGGTGTCTATGACAATATGGGCGTCAATCCCTTGTTGCGGGAGCGCAATGCTCTCGACTTCGCCATCGTCAGCGACGGCGGCAAACCCTTCGCCGTAGAGGCGCGTCCCACCGAGGCGGGTACGGGCGTGCTCACGGAGAGCATCGGCATATTGATGGAGCAGGTGCGGGGGCTCGAATTCGACCGCCTCGAGCACCGGCACAAGGCTGGCGCGGGTCCGAAACCCATCTGGTTCTCCATCGATAGCACCGAGGGTGAGTCGCACAGCGGCGACGCGGTCTTCGCATCATCCATTCGGACCCATCTGAAGAAACTCAACGATGCCGAGATGGGGGTTCTCATGCGTCACAGCGCTGCGTTGCTCCAATCCCGGCTCGAGCGTTGGGCGCCGGAGATCCTGGGCTAACAGATTTCGCAAATCCGGCTTCTCATCCTCGCCTGGAGCCGCCGAGTTCAGCCGGTTTGGTTGGGACCTGGCCCACCGACCCGCATCTTGGGCCACTTCGCGGTCTCAACAAGAGGTCCCTTCATCTTGGAGAACGGGAAGGGCTCGCCAATGCCTCAGCGAGCCGCTTGCCGCTTTTTCGATTCGGGCAGTACCAGCGGGTTCATCCCTTGCCACAGGCAATCGACGACCTCGTCGTAGTAATCCGTCAGAGGTTCTTTGATGACGCCATCGAGACGCAGGTGGATCATCCGTATCGCCCCCCCGAACACGGTCGCCGCCGCCACCCAGGGATCCGCCTGGCGAATCTCTCCGTCCTCGATTCCCTGTTGCACGATATTTCGCATGGCCTTGAACGGCGTGGCGCTGCAGATCGGCGGTTCATCGGGCAGAAACTCCCGGTGTTTGGCATGCAGCATGTACGAGATGATGTTGCGTCGTGATTCTGTGTACTCAAACAGCAGCTCGATGACCTTGTTGCAGCGTTGTCGGTTTGTCAGATCCTCTGCGACGACACTTTCGATCATCTCCTCGAACTCATTCAGCAAATGGTAATAGAGCGCCTTGGCGATCCCCTCCTTGCCTCCGAAGTGATTGTAGATCGAGCCAATGCTGACATTGGCGTTCTTTTGCACGTCGTGCACGGACACGTTGTGGAACCCGCGTTCGACGAAAAGGTCGAGCGCGGCGGTCAATATTCGGCAATCCACCGGCTCCGGTTTGGGGGCATTCCTGGTCAGGTAAGGCATCTCAGCTTCTTTATCGTTTGGGAGGTCGTTTCTGCTTTTGCACCGAATAATACAGATCCGGTTGACAAGAATGAACCTTCATCCTATTTTTTTATAGCGGAAAATGAACATTCATTCTAGTGTTGTTCCATTATAAGACCCTACCACCAGAGGAGAAGAGGCCATGGGATTCATGAACAAGCCGGCGCGCCCGGCAGTCCTAGCAGCCGCCATAACCGCCACGATTGCGCTCTCGGGAGCGATTCTGCCCAGTTACGCAGACGAGACATGCCAGTCGCCCTACATGGCGAAGATCACGGGACAGGAGGATTTCGTTTATGTCTGGACCCTGGGTGTCGAGGGTTTGGGGGATGGGCAGGACAAATTGGTCACCGTCGACGTAAACCCTGCTTCAAAGAACTACGGCAAGGTGGTGAACAGCCTGTCGGTGGGGGGGCGCAACGAGGCCCATCATTCCGGCTTCACAGACGACAGGAAGTACCTCTGGGCCGGTGGCCTGGATACCAACAAACTCTTCATCTTCGATGTTTCCAGCGACCCTGCCAAGCCGAAACTGCACAAGGTGATAACGGACTTCGTAGAGAAAAGCGGAGGCGTGGTCGGTCCGCACACGACCTACGCACTGCCGGGAAGAATCATGATTACGGGCCTTTCCAACAACAAGGATCACGGCGGCCGGACCGCTCTGGTCGAATACACCAATGAGGGTGAGTATGTCAGCACCCACTGGGTACCGACCGACCAGGACCTGCGGGGCGCCGAGAAGACCGGGCAGTTCGCCGACGGGTACAACTACGACGTGCGGGTGTTGCCGCGCCGGAACGTGATGCTCACTTCGTCCTTCACCGGCTGGTCCAACTACATGATGGATTTCGGCAAGATGCTCCAGGACAAAGAGGCAATGAAGCGTTTCGGCAACACCGTGGTGCTGTGGGATCTGCATAGCAAGCAGCCGAAGAAGGTCTTCGACGTTCCCGGCGCGCCGCTGGAGATCCGATGTGCCTGGCAGCCCAACCATAACTGGTGCGTGACCACCACCGCGCTGACCTCCAAGATCTGGCTGATCTACGAAGATGAGGCAGGGGAATGGCAGGCCAAGGCCGTGGCCGATGTGGGAGACCCATCCAAGATACCGCTGCCGGTGGATATTTCTATCAGTTCCGACGACAGCAGGTTGTGGGTCAATACCTTCATGGACGGCAAGACCCGGCTGTTCGATATGACAGACCCGCACAACCCGCAGCAGGTCTACGAGAAGGTGATTGGTCGCCAGGTCAACATGGCCTCCTCAAGCTGGGACAGTACGCGAATCTACTATACGTCCTCTTTGCTGGCGAACTGGGATAAGAAAGGAGAAGACAACGAGCAATACTTTAAGAGCTATGTCTGGGATGGGGACCAACTCGTGGAGAAGTTCGCCATCGATTTCACCAAGGAGAAGCTGGGGCGGGCCCATCAGATGCGGTTTGGGGCCTACTCCCTGTACAGTGGGATCGAGCCCGAGGGCAAGGCCGTCTCGGTGGCACAGTTTGCACCGCGTGATTGATAGCCCTGTTTTTCCACCAGCACCGACCGGGTAAGCGGTGCCGCTTGGTGGTCTCCGGCTCCGGCCAGCGCTGGAGCGCATGGCCGGGGCTACTGCAAACGAAAGGATAGCCATGCTTTCGCGGCTGCTTTTTCCTGTGTTTGTTTGGTGCCTGGCGATCTTCGGCGCACGGGCGGATTCGG
The DNA here is from genome assembly GCA_024639625.1 of Chromatiales bacterium. Taxonomy (GTDB): domain Bacteria; phylum Pseudomonadota; class Gammaproteobacteria; order Chromatiales; family Chromatiaceae; genus JAHEIA01. Next base: position 398 of record JAHEIA010000031.1, on the reverse strand, counting down.
GTATCCAAACATCTACCGTGGCGCCCGGGTACGGTGCGCTTGGATACGCACTGCCCGCGGTCGGGAGTTATCGTCTGCCGCCGCTGGGGCAAGCGGGCGATGGTGCGGTGCTGGATACGGAAGCTCGTCCCCGGCGTCTCCACGAGCTGTTCGGTGACAAATATGTCCTGCTCGCGTTCATCTACAGCACCTGCAGCGACGTCAACGGTTGTCCGCTGAGCGCGCATGTGTTTTACCAGATCAAGTCGGAGATGAAGCGGGATCCGGTGCTGGCGCGGCGACTCAAGCTGATCAGCTTGAGTTTCGATCCGGCGGCCGATACGCCTCAGGTGATGCGCCTCTACGGCAACAATTTCCGGTACGCAGGCAATGCCGGCGAGTGGCAGTTCGTTACCACC
>JAHEIA010000379.1 GCA_024639625.1 Chromatiales bacterium | reverse complement strand
CCCACCGGCCAGATAGCCCACTTGCACCGCATGATAGCCGAACAGGTCCGCCAGCAATTCATCCAGGCAGGCGCTCTCCTGCTCCCGCAAGAGCCGCCCCGGAACGCCCGCATACCAGGCCCGAAGATCCTCCCAGACCGCGGCATCGGCCTGCCTGTCCGTATCCTGTTTCATAAGAACGGTCCCAAGGATACCCCGCGAACGGCGCCCCGTCATGCGGCGACTGGAAAAACCTCGCCCCCTCTCGTATATTTGCCCGGGTGAACCCGACCGCCGAGGACCCGCGTGCGAAGACCGAGGACCGCCCGCCTGCTCCGCTCCGCTGAACAAGCTCCCGGAACTTCGCGCTGGACGCGGCGGGCCGGCGGCCGCCCTATTGTACGCTGGGGGCTACTGCCCACGCTCTGCGCTGCAGTGCTCGCCGGATGTCAATCGATGGCCCGCCAGCCGGACTCCGGAGGCGAACGGGAAAGCGCCACAGAAGTGGTGGAAACCGCGGCGGCCCTAGCGATCCCCAGCCTGGCGGACAACCGGGGGCGGATCGGCAAGGCACGGCGCTCCGCGAGCAGCGAAACCGGCACGGCCAGGCTGTCGGAACCAGACTTGGGCTCGCCGCCGAGCGACCTCTGGGTGCGCATTCGCGAAGGGTTCCAACTCGAGGCGCCGAACAACACCAGGATAGAGCGCGCCTTGGAATGGTACGCTGAGCACCCGGAATACCTGCAGCGTGTCGCGCAGCGGGCTCGCCCCTATCTGTACTTTATCGTGGAGCAGGCCGAGCGCCGCAACATCCCCCTCGAGATCGTGTTGCTGCCGGTGGTCGAAAGCGGCTTCCAACCGCTTGCCCGTTCTCCAAGCCAGGCGTCCGGTCTCTGGCAATTCATCCCGTCCACCGGTCGAGCCGTCGGTCTGCGCCAGACCTGGTGGTACGACGGCCGACGCGACATCGTTAGCTCCACGCAAGCGGCTCTCGAATATCTCGTCACCCTGAAGGATCGCTTCGGCGGCGATTGGGAGGTCGCGCTCGCTGCATACAATTCGGGGGCGGGCACGGTATCGCGAGCGATCAAGCGCAACCTCAGCAGGGGCGAACCAACCGACTACTGGTCGTTGCCGCTACCCCAAGAGACCGAGAACTATGTGCCGCGCCTGCTGGCACTGGCCAAGCTGGTAGCGGACCCACAGCATTACGGCGTCCGGTTCGCGGCCATCCCGGACGCGCCCTACTTCACCGGGGTCGATATCGAGGAGCAGTTGGACCTGGCGGTCGCAGCTGAGCTGGCAGGAATGGATCCCGAGGAACTGCGGCTTCTCAATCCGGGATTCAACCGCTGGGCTTCCGATCCCGCGGGCCCGCATGAACTTCAGTTACCGATCGCCGTGGCGGACGATTTTCGGCAGCGGTTGGCTCGTTTGCCCGTGCAGCAGCGGATGCGTTGGCAACGCTACCGGATCCGCCCGGGTGACAGTCTCAGCGGCATCTCTCATCGGCATGGCGTCAGTGTCGCGATGCTCCGGCAGGCCAACCGGCTGGGCGGGTCGCGAATCCGCGCCGGCAACGACCTGCTGATCCCGCTAACCGGCGAGGACCGCGGTGCCGGTAGGAGCGCAATCGCGGACTCCGGCAAGAAGACCCTCTACGTGGTCCAACCCGAGGACACCCTCTGGGACATCGGCCGCGCACACAAAGTCAGTCATCAGCAAGTCGCCAAGTGGAACGGCATCTCGTCCGCAGAGACCCTGCGGCCGGGGTTGGAATTGGTGATCTGGGAAGCGAACGATCGGCCGCAGGCCAAGGTTGCACTCGATCTTGGCGCCAAGCCGAACCAGCAAACAGCGGCCGGGTCAAACTTCGTGCGCTATCGCGTGCGCCGCGGCGACTCCCTGTATCGCATCGCGCGGCGTTTCAATGTGGGGATTGCGGACCTGAAACGTTGGAATCGGATTCCGCGCTCGCTGCTGCGGCCCGGGCAGAAGCTGCGGATCTACCTCGACGATACGGCGCAAAAGGTGCTCTAGCCCGGATCCGCCCTAACTACCGCATGCGCCCCGGTGTCACCGGTACTTGCCGACCGAACCCCCTGCGCGCCATCATCGAGACCCCGCCCCGCCGACCAAGTGGCAGCTCACGCGGTGGCGATCGCTGATTTCCGCGACCCGCGGGTAGCACTTCCGGCACTCGGCGACCGCCTTTGGACAACGGGGATGGAAATAACAGCCTGCTGGGGGGTGGGCCGGCGAGGGCATATCCCCTTGCAGGCGGATCACCTTGCGCCGCCCCTCCGGGTCCACGCTCGGCACCGCCGACAATAACGCCTCCGTATAGGGATGGCGCGGAGCTTGGAGCACCTCGTCGACCGAGCCCTGCTCGACGATGCGGCCGAGATACATCACGGCCACTTCATGCGCCATGTAGGCCACTACCGAGATGTCGTGGGTGATGAACAGATAGGACAGATCCAATTCGTGCTGCAGGTCCTTGAGCAGATTCAACACTTGCGCCTGGACCGAGACGTCCAAGGCGCTGGTCGGCTCATCACATACCAGTAGCCGAGGATTCACCGCCAGGGCGCGGGCCACACTGATTCGCTGGCGCTGGCCACCGGAGAACTCGTGAGGATAGCGATCGACCGCATCCGCATCCAGGCCAACCTGCTCAAGCAGCGCCGCCACTTTCGCGGGCCGCTGCCCGGCGCTCGAACCTGCGCCGAGCGCGGACAAACCTTCCGCCACGATGTCGCCCACCAGCATGCGCGGATTCATCGAGCTGAACGGATCCTGAAAGATGATCTGCAGATCGGAGCGCCTGCGCCGCAAGGCCCGGCCTCTCAGCCGGGTCAGTTCGCTGCCGTCGAATACAACCCGGCCGGCGCTGGGGCGGATCAACTGCAGGATCGCCTTGCCGGCAGTAGTCTTGCCGCAACCAGACTCGCCTACCAAGGCCAGTGTGCGCCCCCGCGGGAGGCGAAACGATACCCCGTCCACGGCCCGCACCTGGCCGACGGTGCGTTGTAGGATCCCTTTCCTGATCGGGAAATGCACCATCAGATCCGCCACCGCAAGCAAGGTCTCGCCCGCTTGCCTGACGCGCGACGGGGGCTGCGCGTCGGGCAGGGGAGCGCCGTCAGCGGCAGATTGACGCCAATGGTGGCAACGCACGGATCCCCGCTCGGCCGCGACATCCCAGACCGGGGACTGCCGTCGGCAGAGGTCGGTCGCAAGTTCGCAACGCTCCGTGAAGCGGCAACCCGAAAATACCTGATCGAGCCGCGGCACCTTGCCTTCGATTACCGCTAGCCGCGATTCCCGCTTCGCGGCATCCGGCAGCGAGCGGAACAGCTGCCGGCTGTAGGGGTGCCGCGCGAGCGCAAAGAAGTTTCGTGCCGCGGCCGTCTCTACCAGCTCGCCGGCATACATGACCGCGACCCGGTCCGCGGTCTGCGCAACGACGCCAAGGTCATGGGTGATGAGCAAGATCGCCATCCCGGTCTGCTCCTGAATCTGCTTCAACAGCGCCAGCACCTGGGCCTGGATGGTGACATCCAGCGCAGTGGTGGGCTCATCGGCAATTAGCAGATCAGGCCTTCCCGCCAGGGCGATCGCAATCATCACCCTTTGTTTCATGCCGCCGGACAATTGGTGTGGGTACTCCACCGCCCGCTGGTCCGGATCCGGGATGCCCACCTCGTGTAGCAAGGTGCGCACCCGATCGTCCAAGGTCCTGCCGTACAGGCCCTCGTGTGCAGCCACGGCTTCCGCAATCTGCCCGCCGACCGTGAGCACCGGATTGAGCGAGGTCATCGGTTCCTGGAAGATCAT
>JAHEIA010000378.1 GCA_024639625.1 Chromatiales bacterium | reverse complement strand
GCGCGGCGTGCTGCGCGAGCTGAGCGGGACCCCGAGCGGTATTTGAAATTCGCCCGCGAGTAGTGTTCCATGAGCCATCTAGCCCCGAGGAACCCGCGCATGGTCCGACCAGCCGTTCTGCTGCCCGCACTCCTGTGCCTGTTGTGCATTGCCCCTTCCGCTTCCGCTGCCGGAGCGCCCTGGTATCAGATCGAGGTGATCGTTTTCACCCGGCCTGGGGCTGTGGATCAAGGTGCCGGTTCTGCGTCGGACGCGCCGGAACTGGCGGCGATTCAGCGCGCGCTGCGTCTGCGGGCGCCCGGGTCTGCAGCCGCATTCTCCCTCCTGCCTTCCGACAACCTGCGCTTGGCCCAAGAGTACGCCCGCTTACGATCGCGGCAAAGCCCGCTGCATCCGGTGCTGCACGTCGCCTGGAGGCAACCGGTGCGCGGGCGCGGCAACGCCGAAGCGGTCTACCTGAGTGGCGGGCCGGAGCTGGCACCTCCCGCGGGAGCGGCGTCCGGACCGGGCTCGGTGCCGCAGATCGAGGGCACGCTCCGGGTCGGCGTCGCCCGCTATCTGCACCTCGATTTGGATCTATTGCTGCGCAAACCTGCGACACCCGAAAGCGGCACGGCGGGCCGAGCCGGCACATCCCCGGAGCGTGGCCTGAAAACCTACCGTCTGGACGAGGTGCGCCGGGCGCGCAGCGGCGAGCTGCATTACTTTGACCACCCCCAGTTCGGGGCACTGGTGCTGATCACCCCCTGGGGCAATCGGCAAACCGACGGCGGCGAGGGGGCGCCCGCAGACGAGCCTGCTGAGCCGGAGGAAGGAGACGCGCCAACCGGCTGACACCCTGCCTCAAAGCATCGGGGCGGGACCCGGATTGGGCGCGCGTAGAGCGGCCAGGGCGATGACTCGCCGCCCGCGCCAGACTACATGCGCTAGAAGTCGAGAGGAAAAGATGCCATATTGCTGGGATTGTATGGAGTATTTTCGAACGTATTGACCGTTCAACGAAGGAGGAACCACCACTGTGAAGAGAAAGTTGATTGCATCTTGTGCTGTGCTGCTGGCGCTTGGCTTTGCCGGCTTGACCCACACCGGCCCGGCTGCCGCCGCCGGCTTCAACCCGATGAACATGATGAATCCGGGCAAATGGATGGGCGGCGGAAAAGATCGCGACCGCGACCGCTACTATGATGAGGACTATGGCCCGGGTGGCTATGGAGGACCGGGTGGTTATGGGCCCGGACCGTACGGGCCAGGTGGCTACGGCGGTCCTCCGGGCTACGGCTACGGCGCCCCGGGCGGATACGGGGCCCCGGGTTACGGTGCGCCAGGCGCTTACGGTGCTCCCCCGGGCGGTGGTTACGGTGCTCCCGGCGGCTACGGGGCGCCGGGTTACGGTTACGGCGCACCCGCGGCGCCCGCCGCACCGGCCTACAGTGCCCCCGCTGCGCCGCAATCCTCGGACAGCTCAACGGAACAACTAGAGCGTCGGATCGAAGCGTTGGAACAATCCCAGAAGATGCCGCCCCCACCGCCGCCTCCGGGCAACACGGGCTACGACTCCAGCTACGAGTCGCCCCAATACTGGCGCTGAGCGCCCACCCAATCAGGAAGAACCGCAAACCCCGCCATGAGCGGGGTTTTTCGTTCCCCCCGACGGAGGGGTTCAACGCCTCGGCCAGGTCGATCGATTGTTGCGCAACTGGATGTTCTGTTGACGCTGCCGGGCGGATTGCTGCTGCTGGAACACACCGCGCCGGCCGGCGTTCGAACCGGCACCGGGGACTTGAGTCTCGCGCTGTCGACCAACCGCCGCCTCCTGCTGCTGGCGTTGCTGCAGCACCTGTTGTTGCTGCCGCTGACCCTCCAGCCTAAGATCCAGCGCACGCTCCTCCTCGGGCGGCGCCTCCGGTAGCTGCTGCCGGTATTGCTCCTGCTCCATCTCCAGCCGCTGGCGCTGCTGTTCGTGTGCTTGCTGCTGAACACCCGGCGGCGGCAGCGTCTCTCCACCCTCCAGCAAGACCGGCCGGCCGCCGATCGCACAGGCGAACAAGAACAGCAGCCACCCAGCTGCCGGCGTGCTGCGCACCGGTAGCGCATCCACCGGCGCCTTCATCCGCAGGCGTCTGCCGTCTGCGCGTTCACGCCCTGCGCATCCAGGCATGGTAGCGCTCCACCCAACCCAGCAACCGCTGCGGAGTATGCGCGCGCCGCCAGACGCCGGCAGCATGCTTGTTGGCCTCAGACATGGTTGGATAGACATGGATGGTCCCCAGGATCTTGTTCAGCCCATAGCCGTTGCGCATCGCGGAGACAAACTCACCGATCAGCTCGCCGGCACCGTGGGCGAGTATGCTCGCCCCGAGGACCCGATCTTTCCCCGGAACCGTCAGCACTTTCACCACACCCTGCGCCTCACCCTCCGCCAACGCACGATCCAGGCCAGCAAGTTCGTAGTGCACCGTCTCGTAGGGAATCCCCTTGCGTTGGGCTTCCTGTTCATTAAGGCCGACCCGGGCCAGCTCCGGATCGACAAAGGTTGCAAAGGGCACCACGGTTTCGTCCACCGCAAAACTCCAGAAGCGTCCAAACAAGGCATTGACCGTGGCGTACCAGGCCTGATGCGCCGCCATGTGGGTGAATTGAAACGGCCCCGCGACGTCGCCGCAGACATACAGGTTCGGCACCGCGGTGCGCATCTGGCGATCGTGCTCGACGGTCCCATCGGGACCAACCTCGACACCCAGTTCCTGCAGACCCAGATCTCGGGTCTCTGCACGGCGCCCCAGCGCCACCAGGATCCGCTCGAACCCAAGCCTGCGTTCTGCGCCCGCATGCTCGCATACCAGTTCGTGTTCCGCTTCCCCCTGGTCGATGCGCAGCGCCCGGTGCTCCAGGTGCAAGTCGATCCCTTCCCCGCGCAGGATCTTCTCGATCCGCTGCGCCATGTCCGCATCCTCCCTGGGCAATAACTGGTTCGCCATCTCGACCAGGATGACACGACTTCCGAGCCGCGCAAACGCCTGTGCCAGCTCGCAGCCGATAGGGCCGCCACCGAGCACCAGCAGGCGCCCCGGCAATTCTTCCAGGCCCCATAGATTGTCCGAGGTCAGGATATCGAGGCCCTCGCTTCCCTCTAGAGCCGGCACCCAGGGCCGTGCACCGCTAGCGACGATGATGTTGCGGGCGGTAAGTTCCCGATCGCCGACTCGAACCGAGTACGGCGAAAGGATCTGCGCGTCGCCCCGGATACAGTCGACGCCGAGCCTCGTGTAACGCTCCGCGGAGTCGTGCGGCGCGATCCGTTCCACCACGTCGCGCACCCGTCGCATGACGGCCGGGAAATCGACCTCGGGCTGGATCACGCGGAGCCCGAATTCGTCGGCGCGGCGCATGCGCGCCAACAATCGGGCGGACGCGATCAGGGTCTTCGACGGCACACATCCGGTGTACAGGCAATCACCCCCCATGCGATCCCGCTCAATCAGCGCCACCTTGGACTTGAGGGCGGCCGCGATATAGGCGGCGACCAGTCCGGCAGCGCCTGCACCAATCACCAGCAGGTTGTATTCGAAGCGCCGTGGTCGCGGCCAGCACGCCAGCGCACGACGGCGGCGTAGGACAGCCACCGACTTGCGGGCAACCCAGGGGAAGATCCCCAGCAAGGCGAACGAGCCAATCAACTCCACGGAAAGGATCCCGGCCAATGAATCCAATCGAGCAAGCTGGGTACCCGCATTGACGTAGACCGCGGTGCCCGCCAGCATGCCGATCTGACTCACCCAGGCGAAGGTCCAGGTGCGCATCGGCGTCAGCGCCATCACCAGA
>JAHEIA010000377.1 GCA_024639625.1 Chromatiales bacterium | reverse complement strand
TTCCCTTCTGATCGGGGTCGGGTGGGTCCTTGGCGGGGTCTTTCTCGCCGGCTGCGCATGGCTCCTTCTGATGAGCAGCGAGTGGGAGCACCGCCGGGGAGCAGCCAACGTACACACCTCAACGACGCCCCAAGCGCAAATGGGAAAACCCACCTTCCAGGAGAATGGTCGCAGTGGATAGGCCCCAACATCCCTGTCATGGCCTCTCTCGCCCCCGTTGACGCTCCTCCTCCGCGGGATACCGCAAAACGAGAACCATAGCGTTCTGTCTTGGCGCGTTCGCGCCGATTTTCCTCACGCCTTTCGCACAATAGCCGGCGCCCGTCTGGGCGCCTGTGCTTCCTATTACCCTGTGGAGGAGTCATGGCTCGGAGATCAGTCTAGGTGTTCTCCCGACGATCGTTAGGCATGTTGGATTCTGGAGCAATGGGCGGCGGCTGTGTCGGCTCGCGCAAACGCCCGCTATCTGTCGAACTATTGCCATGCCCGCAAAGGATTAAAAAAGCGGCTTTGGGTCCAAGCTGTGTGAAAACTCTGGAACAAATCGATTTTGGTTACGAACCTGTCCATATCTGGGCTTTGCCGCGAAAGGAACAAGTTTGGTCAGTGAAGAATCGTCCAGATTTCACGAGAAAGCGCATGCTGATCTTACTCGCAGTCTTTCTCACACAGCCTGGGCCAGAAGCAGCCGCTTGAATCTATGATCAATTGATAAAAACCTACGACTAGGTGGTTACGAGCAAACAGGTCACGGTACTTCCGAGCAGCACCAAACCGGTAGATGGTAGCAGGTCCGTAGGGAGTTTAGGCCACCCGCCTCTACGGCGATCCGTCCTATCGTTGTACCCTCAACATTGGCAAGCCAGCCCTTATGCCCGTCCTGAGTCCAGTCCAAGTCGCCACCCGAGCAGTCGTTGCCGTCTCGGGAACCGTCATTGCGCAAGGTGTTGCAGGGTAACGAACCCCTTTCCCACTCGGCGCACACCCAGGTGCCGGCTGGGCAGGCGTCGGCGGCCGAGCCCCAGTCCACCATGATTTCCGATAGCCCAAAGCGGAAAGGTCCATTGGCGCACAACTCCTCCCCCAGGGAACCGAGTTTCCCATGGCGGACCGCGCCTGGGCGCCCCCGCCCCCAGAGTCGGGGAGCACCTGATGGCTGCACAGTGCGGACTTCTCCCTCGACGGTGAGCGTCGCCTCTCCGTAAGTCGCGGCTTCGGGAACAGCTTCGTCGTCATCCCAGAACATAGGATACATCTGTGCCAAGGTACCCGTAACGCCCAGCACGCCCAACACCACTAGGCCCACCCCCGAGATATAGATGTTTCGTTTCATCCTGCACCTCATCAATGAATGGATTTCTAATCAAAATATAGTTCGACACGTTTCGTTGTGCTGAACCAACCAGGGGATCTAATATGCGTCTTGAATGTCTTTGCTGCCTCGCCAGAGGTGTTGGCGCAATGTGCTCTTACAACGATTCGCCCCCTTCGTGAAGGTTGAGTTGGTGCCTCTATTTCGGACCTGCTGAAGGTCCGAGGCCGAATGCACCCGGCAGGGTCACGGTCACCCCCACGATGCCGTTGTCTGGTACTCGCGCCCCGTCGCCAAGTACGTGGATAGCGTAGGTCCAGCCGTCCGCGATGTTAGATCCACCTGTATCCAGATACCTGATTGCGACGGATAATGTCACCGCGGCCATTAGTCTGAATTCCGACTACTCGGTTCTGCTCTGCACGGACGTCCTCGATCAGATTGCCTTTGGCGTTTGAGCCGCCGCGATCAATTCCAAAGGGGAGAAAAATATGTCATGGTCCGGCCCTACGTTTTGGTGCCGTTACCGCCGGACCTGACGCTTGCTGAAACGGAGCGCCGCACCGCCGGGCAGAAAAGATCATTATTGTCTAATGGAAATTTACACCACGGACGGAATGCGGATGTTGACCAGGATCATTAGGCAACCGCGTGAGGGGCGCTGTGATGCGCCCCTTTTCTCTGCACTAGGGTGGTGAATTGCCGCCGTAGTTGGTGCCACCGATGACATTGAACGTCGAACCGATAACCTTGTTGTCGCAGTAGCCCCCGCTGGCGGAGTCAAACTCAATGCTGTAAACGATCATGCCACTGATACGGTTCCCACAGACGAGCCCATTTGACGAACCCGTCAGATAGATTCCGTAAGACAAGCCACTACCACTATGTGCGATCTCGGCGATGCGGTTGCCTTCGATGACCGTCCCAACACCGGATTGTTGAAAAATACCGTATGCGGTGGAGGTTCCTGTAGCGGTCACCCCCACGATATCGTTGTCGAGCATACGCACCCCAGCGCCCGAGGCGCTAATACCCGCAAGGTTCAGATTGCTGCCGCCCGTGTCCACGACCTGGTTGCGCCGGATGATGTCGCCGCGGCCCACCGTGCCAATGCCGAGAAAGGTGTTCTGTTCAGCGCGCACATCTTCTATCAGATTACCCTGCGCGTTCGGTCCATCGAGGAGAATCCCGCGATAGAAACCCCGCACGGTACCGTTTCGGATAGTGACGTTCTTCCTATCGAATCCATAGATGCCATTCGCCGCTGTACCGATTCCCGCAGCCAGTCCTCCCAACTTCCACGCGTTGAGGTCGATGGTCACATTGTTGGTCTGGATCTCGATAGCGTTGCCCGAGGTCATCGCCGTGCTCAGATTCCCGGTAAGGCAATAGATGCCCTGTTCAGTGATGATGCTAGGCAGTGTGGTGATCGGGGTGCAGTCGATTGTTTCTGCCCGGACGGGGTGGAAGATTACCAGGGTGACCAACAACGCGGCTGCGGGGATTCCAACGATGGATAGTGATCGGTGTAAGAAAGCATACCCCATGTCCCAGCCCTCCTCTGCGTTAGAATTTCCGCCGGACCGGACGTCTGCCGAATGCAGGCGTCGTGCTGCCGGCAGAAAAAATTGGGATCTTCCTAATGGAACTCTACATCAGGGACGGAGTGCTGATATTGACCTCGGTCATGAGGCGGCGGCGTGAGAGGTGTTGTGGGCGACGATCTGGACCACCTTGAACCCCAGATCCGAATTCTTAACGACCAGCGGTCCAACCAAGTTGCATACGGGGCGCGCATTACAAGTCTGTCGTTTTCTTCCCTCTGCCAAGTTGAGACCCCACCAAGAGATCTACCGGGCCGCTGCGGATAGCGGGGCACAACTCACCGGGGCGATCCATGCCTGCAACGTACTTCCTCCTTCAACGTGGAACCCGTTATCAAAGATGATCCTGGTGCCCGCCTCAAGAATGATCTCGGCGCCGGGGAGTACGCCGACGTTGCCTGCGGTGGTGAGAGCCGTTTCGGCTCGAATGAGCCGCTTATCGCTGTAATCGGCATTCGTCAGAGTTACGGAGCCAGGATGGCACTCGCTAGCGTAGGCACTGGCATCGCGAGACAGCGAAACTGCAGTCACTGACGACTCGACGTGATTAAAGGGATCGACCTTAATGTAGAGCAACTCACCTCTAACTTCGTCGACTGGGATTTCGAACAGCACGTCTGCGGAATGCCCACTCTCCATACCGGGGAGCGGCTGGGAGCCGACAAGGGGCGGAAAAGGAAAAAAAGCCATATTCGCACCATCATAATAGGCGATTACTTGAGTTTGCGGGGATGTATGCTGCCCAACATTGGCCACAGCCACAGACAGAAATACTGTGGAACCCACCTGCTTCTGGTCGATCTGCCGAAACTCCCAATCGGGATACGCATTCTTGAACTAAAGGGTGCGACCGTCTGTGTTGGTCAGGACCGTGTCGTTGGGATCCAAAACGATCTCCACGGTGATCGGTCCAGTG
>JAHEIA010000376.1 GCA_024639625.1 Chromatiales bacterium | reverse complement strand
CGAGGTGCTGGGCATAGGGATGGCCTCCGCGAGTTACCGTGGATTCCGCTTCCTCGACGCTACCATAGATGGACTCTGGGAGCGCTTCCACGCCGGGGAGGTGGTTCTCGTATCCGAGCCGTACGCATACCAGCAGGGTCTGCAGGTCGGCGACCCGCTGGAACTGATCACGACCCGAGGCCCGAGAAACTTCACCGTCGGCGGGGTGTTCCAGGACTACGGGGTCGGCAAGGGGTTGGTGGTGATGCATCTCCCGACATATGCGGAACTCTGGCAAGACCCGGGGATTTCCAGTATCGGGTTGTATTTGAAACCCGGCCATCCGCCGGAGGCCGTGATCGCAGAGGTCCGGGCGGCCCTCAGCGACCTGCCCCGGCAACCGCGCATGCGCACCAACCGGGCGATCCGCGAGCATTCCCTCGCGATCTTCGAGCGCACCTTTACCGTGACCCGGGTGCTGCGCCTATTGGCGATCGGCGTCGCCTTTGTCGGGATCTTCAGCGCGCTGATGGCGTTGCTGCTGGAACAGGCGAGAGAGCACGCGATTCTCCGCGCGACCGGCGCGACGGTGAGCAACCTGTTATCCATCGTTACGCTTCAGGCGGGTTTGCTGGGACTTCTCGCGGGCATCCTCGCGATGCCTCTGGGGTGGTGGATGTCCGCTGTACTGATTGACGTCATCAACCTGAGATCGTTCGGCTGGACCATGCAGACGGTGCTGCCGCCCGGAGTCTTCGCGGAGGCGGCACTGCTAGCGCTGGCGGCAGCCCTGCTGGCGGGGATCTACCCGGCCTGGCGCATCTCGCGCATGCCGCCAGCCCTGGCGCTGCGGGAGGAATAGTCATGCGTCCGCTCGTCCTTCTGCTGGCCACCCTCCTGATGGCGTCTGCCTGTGGCAAGGCCCCGGAGCCCGACGCAAGCCGGGTCCGGGTCGCAGCTGCCCTCGGCGGAGACAGTGAGGGATTTGCCCAGGCAACCGCGCCACGGGACTTCCACTTTCCGCAGGATCACGGCCCGCATCCGGAATATCGCAACGAGTGGTGGTACCTCACCGGGAACCTGCAGGACCAGCAAGGCCGCCGCTTTGGTTTCCAGGCAACCTTTTTTCGCATCGCGCTGGCCCCGCAAGACCACCCCAGGCAATCCGCCTGGTCGACCCGTCAGGTCTGGATGGCGCATGCGGCCCTGACCGATGTCGCCGGGCGGAAACACCTGGCGGAAGAACGGTTCGCACGCCAGGCGCTCGGCCTCGCGGGGGCTCGCGCCGAGCCGTTTCGAGTCTGGCTCGAAGACTGGGAAATCGTTTCCGAACCGGCCGGGGGAGGCTGGAAGCTGCGTCTGCGTAGCGACGATTTCGCCCTCGACCTGGACCTGCTGGCGCAACGGGACCCACTGCTACAAGGCGATGCGGGTCTGAGCCGCAAGAACGCGATGGCCGGCAATGCCTCCTACTATTACTCGATACCCCGCCTGCGCGTCCGCGGCCAAATCGAACTCAGCGACGGTTCCCATGAGGTCGAAGGTCTCGCCTGGCTGGATCGGGAATGGAGCACCAGCGCCCTGCACGCGGACCAGGTAGGCTGGGACTGGTTCGCCCTGCATCTCGCGGACGGACGGGATCTCATGTTCTACCAACTTCGGGATCGTGACGGTCAGACCGACCGCCACAGCGCGGGATCATGGGTCGATGCGGAGGGACGCCAAACCCCGCTGTCAGCGCAGCAGGTCCGACTGACGCCCCTCGAATGGTGGACCGCTCCAGACCACAGGCGCTATCCGGTCGCCTGGGAACTGTCCTTGCCGGAAAGCGGCGAAACCCTTCGCGTCGAGGCGCTGCTGCCGCAGCAGTGGATGGACCTCAGCGTGCGCTACTGGGAAGGCGCGGTAGACGTCATCGACCCGCGGGACCGCACCCGCCTGGGCTTCGGCTACATGGAACTTACCGGCTATTGACGGCGCTTTCCAGCCCCGCATGCTAGGATTGAGACGAACTCGAACGGAAGCCCTTCGATGAAGCGATATCGCATGCTGTGTCTGCTGCTGGGCGCCGCCGCGTTCTGCGCGGCTACCGCAGACGCCGGCGAACTCTTCAGCTACGCCCTGGTGCAAGACGACAGCAGCCTGCGCATCAAGGGAAATACCGTGCATCTGTTCGGAATCTACGTCCCCCCGACCAACCGCAACTGCCGTACCAATATCCGTCCAACGCGCTGCGCATCGCGGACCGCCTTGGCGCTGGATTTCAAGATCCAGGGCTTCGTGCGCTGCGAGCCGCGGCAGGAACGTGCGGACGGCAGCATCGAGGCGGTGTGCTATGTGGGGTCGTCCGCTTTTTCCGCGGGCGAGGACCTGGGGGCCTATCTGGTACAACAGGGCCTAGCGTTGGCGTTACCGGAAGCGCCGTTTGAGTATCACGCGCTGGAGCGCATTGCCCGCCATAACCTTATGGGAGTCTGGGGATTCGCGGTCGACTCGGTCGAGCCTGCGTGGGGTTCCAGCGGGATCCCGCGCGGCGGCCGATGAGCCGGCCGCCCTGTGCGCCGCGAAATACATCGGGAGAAGAACACGACGAGGAAACCTCATATGCCCGCGTACAGCCATATCCTTTTCGCCACCGATTTTTCGCAAGAGAGCGAGTCTGCTGCGCAACGGGCGGCCGACCTCGCGCAGCGCTGCACGGCCAGACTGAGTCTGATACATGTGGTGGAGTTTTCCCCCCTCGACTACGGCGGTGAGCAGATGTTGCCGATCGAAATGGACCTCGAACAAGAACTAGCCGACGAGGCGCGAAAGCGCCTCGAACGGCTCGGCGAGCGCATGGGTGCCGCGAAATCGGACCAGCACGTGGAAATCGGTTCCACGAAGAACGAAATCCTGCGCGTGGCGGCGGCGACCGGCGTGGACCTGATCGTGGTGGGAAGCCACGGCCGGCGGGGCCTCGCCCTGCTGCTCGGCTCGACGGCGAACGCGGTGTTGCACTCCGCTCCCTGCGATGTGCTGGCGGTGCGGGTCAAGGGGCCTTGAAACAGCGCAGCTGAGGGCGGGCAACAAAGAAGCTTTCGCGCGCGCCGCGCTGGCGCGAAAAATCTAAGGGGGGGAACATGCCGGCGAACAGCAAAATGCAATTGAAGCCCGATGTCACTTTGCAGCCTGACGAAGTCGCAAAGATTGCCTGCGCTCTAAAGTCTCTCGCCGTCTACACGGCGCTGGCCTGCGAACACGACGACGACCCCGAGGAGTTGCATGATTTGGTGGGCGAGGGCCTGGAAGCCATCGACCGCCTGTTCGATTATTAGGGCCAGCATTCAAGGGTCGCGACGTGCCCGCCCGGGCACCGGCGCCTGGTCGTCGCACCGTGCGGCGCAGAGGCGTATACTTGCACAGGATTGCGCAAGCAGCTGGGGTTTCTGGGGGGAAGCGAATGCTCGTCAAACAGATCATGAACAGTCAGGTCAAGGCTGCGAGAAGCGACCAAACGATCAAAGACGTCGCGACACTGATGTGCCTGAACGAGATCAGCGGCGTGCCAGTGGTGGACGAGCGCAACCAGATCGTCGGCGTCCTGTCGGAAAAAGACATACTGCATCACATGTTTCCGGATCCTCAGGCGTTCATGGAAGAAGGAGCAGTGCGCGATTTCGAACACATGGAAAGGGACTACCGCGACGTGCTGAATCTCCGGGTCGGTGACCTGATGACGAAGGTGGTTGCCACTGTCGACCCGGAGATGCCGGTACTGAAAGCGGCGGCCACCATGTGGTTGCGCAAGATCCGACGCATCCCGGTCACCGAAGGCAAGTCGCTAGTGGGCATCGTCAGCATCGGAGACGTGCA
>JAHEIA010000375.1 GCA_024639625.1 Chromatiales bacterium | reverse complement strand
GAGTATCTTTACGCGACCTACATCCTGGAACAAGCGGAACTCGCGGGTTGTCTGGTCGTCAATCGCCCGCGCAGCCTGCGCGACGCCAACGAAAAGCTGTTCTGCCTGCATTTCCCCGAATGCATGCCACCCACCCTGGTTAGCCGCCGCAGCACGGCAATCCGATCCTTTCTTTCTGCCCAGCGAGACATCATCCTGAAACCTCTCGGCGGCAT
Organism: Chromatiales bacterium; assembly: GCA_024639625.1. GTDB lineage: Bacteria > Pseudomonadota > Gammaproteobacteria > Chromatiales > Chromatiaceae > JAHEIA01. Next base: position 3,621 of record JAHEIA010000375.1, on the reverse strand, counting down.
GGGCGGTGCATCCGTGTTCCGCGTGCGATCGAACGACCCCAATACCAGCGTGATCATCGAAACCCTAACCGATCACGGGAATCGTTTTATCATGGCGCAACGCTTCATCCCTGAGATCGCAGCGGGAGACAAACGTATCCTGATGGTGAATGGAGAACCCATACCCTATGCTTTAGCCAGGATCCCAGCGCCGGGGGAAACCCGCGGCAACCTCGCGGCAGGGGGAAGCGGATACGGTGTACCACTGAGCGACCGCGACCGGTGGATAACGCGCAGGGTCGGCCCGACCCTGCGCGAGAAAGGAATCCTATTTGCCGGTCTCGACGTAATCGGCGATTACCTCACCGAGATCAACGTCACCAGCCCAACCTGCATCCGGGAACTCGACCAGCAGTTCGGGCTCAACATTGCCGGCCAGCTGTTCGACTTCATCGAGACCAGGATCCGGACATGATCTGCTCTGCAGGTGCACGCTTTCTGCTGTTACTCGTATCTGGCGTGGCACTAGCGCTAAGCGCCTGCTCGCCCCAACAACCGGCTGGCACCGCCCGCTTCCTCGCGTTCGGCACTTTGATCGACCTAACCGTCATCGGTGTCGAAGACCGGGCCTTCGATCGTATCAGCGCCGCCATCCAGAACGACTTCGCGTACATGCATAAGGCCTGGCATGCCTGGGACCCCGGCCCCCTTGGACGGGTGAACCAATTGCTGCCTTCCGGCAAGCCCTTTGCGGTACCCCCTTCGGTGCTACCCTTGATCGAAACAGGAAAGCAACTCGCCGAGGACAGCGGGCACCTTTTCAACCCGGCCATCGGTAGGCTGATCGCCCTTTGGGGCTTCCACAGCGAGGAGATGGATCCCGGCTCGCTGCCTTCGGCGGAGGAGGTCGAGCGCCTGGTTAGAGCGAATCCCCGCATGAGCGATCTGATTATCGAAGGGATCATGTTACGCTGCACCAATCCAGCGGTGCAGCTCGATTTCGGCGGCCTAGGCAAAGGCTACGGCATCGATCTCGCGATTCAACACCTGCGCGAGCTCGGCGTGGAAAACGCAATCGTCAATGCCGGGGGAGATCTCCGCGCCATTGGCTCGCGAGACGGTCACCCCTGGCGGATCGCCATTCGCAGTCCGACCGGCAGCGGAGTCATCGGCACCCTGGAGACGCGCCGCGACGAATCGGTATTCACCTCGGGTAACTATGAGCGGTATTTCACCCGGGGTGGGAAGACCTACCATCACATCATCGATCCGCGTACGGGATACCCAGCGCGAGGGGTCCGATCGGTTACCGTGGTCCACCGCGAGGCGACTGTCGCCGACGCGGCCGCTACTGCTTTGTTCGTCGCCGGCCCGGAGCACTGGCACCGGATCGCACAGCAACTCGGCATCGGTTTCGTCTTGCTCGTGGACGAGCAGGGAATACTGCACATGAATCCCGCCATGGCACAACGCCTGCAGCTGTTGGACCCGGCGGATCACGAGATCCGCCTCAGTCCTCCACTCACAGCCGCCAGAACCGTGTCGGAGCCGCCCAGACAAGCGCCCCTGCCGACCTCGGGCCCTGCCCAGGAGCCATAGTCATGATCCAGGCAGCCGACTCGCGGAGCCTCGAGCGGCTTTCCACCGCGGTGCTACTTGCCATCGCTGCGCATGCGTTCGTGCTCCTCGGCGTAAGCTTCGAGCTGGAACCCACGGCACGTCAGGAGGCTCCGCGGCGCAACCTGGAAATCCTGGTCGTGCGCCAGCCCGCACCTCCGATAGAAACTAATTCCGAACCCGATTTTCTCGCCCAAACACAGCAGGAGGCGGGAGGCCCAGAGAGCGACGAACCGCGTAAGCCCAAGCTGGAGCAGCTGATCCAGCACGGCCCGCTCGCGAAGCCCCCGGCACCGCAAGAGAGGATGCCGGTGGCGCAACCAGCACCGGCAAAGCCACCGGCGCAGCCTGTTCTGAGCGCCCGCAAGAAACCGGTAAAGGTTGCGGCCGCGAAACCCTTGCGGCCGCCCCCTGTGGAAAAAGCACTGCCCAGCGCATCTGAGTTACTGGCCTCCACCCGCACAGAAGCCGCACGTATTACCGCCGAGCTGGATCGGCGCACCGAACTATATTCGAAACGTCCGCGGCGCAAGCGCATCAGCGCTAGCACCCAAGAGTACAAGTACGCCGCCTACCTAGAAGCCTGGCGGCGCAAAGTGGAACGCATCGGAAACCTCAATTATCCCGAGGAAGCAAAGCGCAAGAAACTGTACGGCAACCTGGTGCTGACCGTGGCGCTGCGTCCCGACGGAAGCGTCGATGGAATTCTCCTGACTCGATCATCCGGACATAAATTGCTCGATGACGCCGCGATACGCATCGTGCGCCTAGCCGCGCCTTTCGCCCCCTTCCCGGAAGAGATACGAGCGGAGACCGATATCCTTGAAATCACCCGTACCTGGCAGTTTCTTAGCAGCAACCGCTTGTTCTCGGAACGCTGATCGAGTCTTGCGCCGCGCAGGCTTGCAGCCGGGCCGACGGGGTCGGATACTATATAGCCATGACCATGGCCGCCAATCTAACCAATCATTTTCTGATCGCCATGCCGGGCCTGCAGGACCCGAACTTCCAGCGCACTGTGACGTATCTTTGCGAGCACAGTGCGCAGGGGGCAATGGGCATCGTGGTCAATCGGCCGATGGATCTCAATCTTGGGGACATCCTGGAGCAGATGCAGATCCCGGTTGACAAGTCGGCCAGGGTGGATCAGCCGGTGTTCATCGGGGGGCCCGTGGCAACCGACCGCGGGTTCGTGCTGCACGCGAGCAATCGGCCGTGGAACTCCACGCTGCAGATCGCTCAGGGGATCAGCGTAACCACTTCGAGGGATATCCTGGAAGAGATCGCCAAAGGCTCCGGACCGCAGGATACGCTGATCGCTCTCGGCTATGCCGGATGGGCGGGCGGACAGCTCGAGCAGGAACTCAGCACCAACGCATGGCTGAGCGGCCCCGCCGACCTGGAGATCATCTTCGGTGTCCCAGCGCAGCAGCGGTGGAAGGCGGCAGCGATGCTCCTCGGGGTCGACCTCGACCAGATTTCCACCGAGATCGGACACGCCTGAGGGGGGCTTGCGCAGCGATGCGAGCCCCACGAGGAGTGCGCCTTGTGCGGGGCTTAGTAGTATCCTGCCACTATGGGAACGCTGCTTGGATTCGACTACGGTCCGCGCAAGATTGGGATAGCCGTCGGTCAGACGGTCACGCGCACTGCCTCGCCTGTCGCGACCTTACGCGCGGTAAAGGAGCAGCCGGACTGGAGCGGCATATCGCACTTGATCGACCTGTGGCGTCCGGAAGCGCTGGTGGTTGGCCTACCGCTCAACATGGACGACAGCGAGGCGGAGCCGGCCCCCATGGCGCGGCGTTTTGCCCATCGGCTCGAAGGTCGCTATGGCCTGCCCGTATTCCTCGCGGACGAACGGTTGACGTCGCGCGAGGCCCTCGCGCGGTTGCGCGGCAAACCAAAGAAGACGTCCGACATCGACTCGGTAGCAGCGAAATTGATCCTGGAAACCTGGCTCAGTGAACAATCTTAGACCCTTCATGTCCACCACGGCGGTGGCCACCCTGATCCAAGAAACGG
>JAHEIA010000030.1 GCA_024639625.1 Chromatiales bacterium | reverse complement strand
GGCCTTGCCGGTCGGTGGATTCACCTATTCCCAAGGGCTCGAGTGGGCGGTAGAAACCGGCTGGGTTAGCGACGCCGAGAGCCTCGTGGACTGGCTGAGTGGATTGCTGGAGGACAACCTGGCGCTGCTCGATCTGCCGATCCTAAAACGTTTGTACGAGGCCTGTGGGCGTGGCGACGAGTCGGCGCTCCGTGACTGGGCGCGGCAACTGTACGCTAGCCGGGAGACCCGCGAGCTCCGCGCCGAGGAGCGCAACCGCGCGCGGGCGCTGAGCAGGTTGCTGATCGACCTTGGCATGGCGCGTGCCGCGCAATGGCGCGATTCGCTGCGGCATTGTCAGGCAGCGCCGTTCGCATTGGCAGCGGAGCACTGGCGGATCGGGCTCGACGACTGCGCACTGGGTTACTCCTGGAATTGGCTGGAGACCCAGGTGGCGGCGGCGGTCAAGCTGGTGCCTCTAGGCCAAACCGCCGGGCAGCAGATCCAACTCGAACTCGCTGCACGCCTACCCGCGGCCATCGATCGGGCGCTTGCACTGCCGGACGGCGAGATCGGCGCTGCCGCGCCCGCGCTTGCCATCGCGAGCAGCCGTCACGAAAACCAGTACACTCGGTTGTTCCGCTCTTGAGCGAATAGGAAGAGGCGATGACCCACAGAAAACAGCCACTGCGCATCGGGGTCGGCGGACCGGTGGGTTCCGGCAAGACGGCACTGCTCGAGGCGTTGTGCACGGCACTGCGCGATCGTTACGACATGGCGGTCATCACCAACGACATCTACACCCAGGAGGACGCGCAGATCCTGACGCGGGCGCAGGCGCTGCCGGCGGAGCGCATCCTCGGCGTCGAGACAGGCGGTTGCCCGCACACCGCGATTCGTGAGGACGCCTCCATGAACCTGGCCGCGATCGAGGATCTGCAGCAGCGTTTTCCGCATCTCGACCTAGTGTTCATTGAAAGCGGCGGCGACAATCTAGCGGCCACCTTCAGCCCGGAACTGGCCGACCTCGCCATCTATGTGATCGACGTTGCCGAGGGCGAGAAGATCCCGCGCAAAGGGGGCCCCGGCATCACCCGCTCCGACCTGCTGGTGATCAACAAGATTGACCTGGCGCCCTATGTCGGAGCCTCCTTGGACGTGATGGAAGCCGATACCAATCGAATGCGCGCTGAGCGCCCCTGGGTATTCACCGACCTCAAGCGGGGCACGGGCGTTGCCCAGATCGTCGCTTTTATCGAGCGCGAGGGAATGCTCGGTGCCGGAACCCGCGAGCCGCCGACGCGACCAGCCTGAACAAGCAAAGCAACTGCGTGCCGTGCCGGTAATCGTTGCTCGCCAGTGAAAGACCTCCGTTAACTAGCAATTTGCAGGTGTAGGGCGTTCGCGGCGGCGGATCGCCTGCGATCTACGCGAAGCCGGCGCCTATCTGCACCATCTTTCTGCGCAGAAATGCGATCTGGGTTTGCAGTGACAGGCTCTTCGGGCAGACGTCCTGGCACCCGAGCAGACTCATACAGCCGAACACCCCTTCGTCATCGCCGATCAGCTCGAAATACTGAGCCTCGCTACGCTTGTCGCGCGGGTCGGCACGAAAGCGCGCGATCTTGTTCAGTCCTACGGCGCCGACGAAATCCTCCCGCATGCGCGCCGTGCCGCAGGCGGCTACGCAGCATCCGCACTCGATGCAGCGGTCGAGCTCGTAGATCGCTTCCGCGCGCTCGGGCTCCATGGGTTCTTCCAGGCGGTCCGGATCCGTTTCTTCGTCCAGATGGACCCAGGTCTGCAGACGCTCGCTCAGCGCGCGCATCCATTTTCCGGTGTTCACCGACAGGTCGGCGATCAGCTCGAAGGTCGGCAGGGGCAGTAGGGTGATTCTAGGGGGGAGGGCCTCCGTCAGGGTGCGGCAGGCGAGTCCGGGGCGACCGTTGATGATCATGCCGCAACTGCCGCACACGCCGGCGCGGCACACGAAGTCGAAGGCGAGACTCGGATCCTGTTCGTCACGCAGCAGATTGAGGGCGATGAACAAGGTCATCCCCGGAGCCTCTTCCAGCGTGAAGACGTCCAGCCCGGGACGGCTACCGGGATCCCCCGGGTTGTGGCGAAAGATGCTGAAGGTGAGGGTGCGGCTCATGGCAGTGGTTCGCTCAGACGTTCGTTGTTGCCCCGGTAGCGTTCCGGTAGCAGGTGTCGGAACGGCATCAGCGCCTCCTGGAGCGCATGTCTTTCGGTACGTTCGTGATTTTGCATCAGCTTGTCGATCGCGGCCTGCCGGGGGGCCGTAGCGGGGTGCTCCAGGATGTTCTTGGCCCCGTAGCCGCGGAAGCCGGGGGGCAGCTCCATGCTTGCCACGTCGAGCGGCTGGTACGCAAGGGTCGGCAGCTCGTCGTCCTCGTTGGCCCATTGGTACAAGGTGCGGTTGAGCCAGTCGCGGTCGTTGCGAGCAGTATGATCTTCGCGAAAATGCGCTCCGCGACTTTCGGTGCGCTGGAATGCACCCAGGGTGGCGGACAGAGCGATCTTCAGCATCCGTGGCAGTCGGTAGGCCAGCATCAGCTCGGGGTTGGCAGCCCGGCTCTGGCAGCGGACCCCGACCTTGCGCGCCGCCCGCAGCAGGCCACGCAGTTCTTCGATCGCGGACGCAAGGTCCGGTCCGTTGCGGAACAGACCCACCTTCTCGATCATGATCTGCTCCATGCGCTTGCGCAGATGTACGGCGTTCTCGCTGCCCCGGGTCGCGAGCAAGCGGCTCAGCCTGCCGTGTTCGCGGGATACGAAATCCTCAACCAGCGAGGTCGAGATGGCGAGGTTGCCCTCCGCCGATGCGCAGAAGTCCGCGACGTACTCGGACACCAGCATTCCGGAAACCACGGTCTCCGCGACCGAATTCCCTCCGAGGCGGTTGAATCCGTGCATATCCCAGCAGGAGGCCTCGCCGCAGGCGAACAGGCCGCGCAGCCAGGGACTCTCACCCCGGTGGTCGGTGCGGATGCCGCCCATGGAATAGTGCTGGGTCGGGCGCACCGGGATCCACGCCTTTGCCGGATCGATGCCCAGGAAGTAGCGGCAGATGTCTTTGACTTCCCGCAGGTTTTTATCGATGTGGGCCGCTCCGAGGACGGTGATGTCCAGCCACAGGTGTTTGCCGAAGCTCCCGTTCACACCCTTGCCGCGGCGCATGTGCTCGGCCATACGCCGCGACACCACGTCGCGGGAGGCGAGCTCTTTCTTCTCCGGCTCATAGTCCGGCATGAAACGGTGTCCGTCCGCGTCGCGTAGCAGTCCGCCGTCGCCGCGGCAGCCCTCGGTGACCAGGATGCCGGCCGGTACGATTGCGGTGGGGTGGAACTGGATCGCTTCCAGATTCGCCAGGCGCGCGACGCCGGTTTCCAGTGCGAGGGCTTGGCCCATGCCTTCGTTGATGACCGCATTGGTAGATACGCCGTAAATGCGTCCGTAGCCGCCGGTGGCCATGATCGTGGCGCGCGCCAGGTAGGCGCTCAGCTCACCGCTGATCAGATCCCGCACCACTGCCCCATGGCAGCGGCCGGAGTCGTGGATCAGAGCCAGGGCCTCTTTGCGCTCGTGGACCGGGATAGCTTCGGCAATGGCGCGATCGCCGAGAGTATATAGCATGGCGTGGCCGGTGCCGTCGGAGGTGTAGCAGGTGCGCCATTTCTTGGTGCCGCCGAAGTCCCGCGCGGTAATCAAACCGTGCGCCTCGTCGGGTGCGGTGAGGGTGATGCGCTCGCCGTTGATGACCGCCTCGTGGCGCCCCTTGCGCACCCGGTTCCAAGGCACGCCCCAGGCCGCGAGTTCGCGTACTGCCTTGGGCGCCATATGGGTAAACATGCGGGCGACGATCTGGTCGCAGCCCCAGTCGCTGCCGCGCACAGTGTCCTGGAAGTGCACGTCTTCGTTGTCGCCCGCCCCCTTAACACTGTTGGCCAGGCTGGCCTGCATGCCGCCTTGGGCCGCTACGGAATGAGAACGCTTGGCCGGTACCAATGAAAGCACGAGGGTTTCCAGCCCGCGACGCCGTACGCCCATCGCAGCGCGCAGGCCGGCCAGGCCGCCGCCGATGACCAGCACATCGGTGTAGATCAGTTTCATGGTTGTGCCTGTAACCAGTCCGGAAGGTACAGCTCGCCGGCGCTGGGGGCGTGGGCTATGCCGATCTTGATGTAGGCGGCGAGAGACATCAGGCCGAGGGCGAGAAAGAAGAGAGTAAGTCCCCATTTTGCCCGCTTCATGCGCAGGCGCGAGCGCAGCGGGTCATTGGAGCTCCACCATCCCCATTTGACGGCGAGCCGGTATAGACCGACGCCGCCATGCAGTTCCACGGCGAACAGCAGCAGCAGATAGAGCGGCCACATGCGGCCGCTCCAGACGCGGTCGGCGGAGGCGTAGGGACCGATCAACTCGGGATGGGTGGCCATCAGGTAGAGGTGTACCGAAGCCAAGAAGAACATGGCGAATCCGGTTACCAGCTGCACCATCCATAGCGTGGTGTCCGCATGATGCATGGCGCGCATATGGCTCCAGAAGGTTCGATACTGGCGCCAGGTGGCTGGGAATTTGCGCATCGCCAAGGCCGCGTGCGCTACGATGATAAAAAAGATGAAGCCGACGAACGCCGAGACCAGAAGCGGAATCGGCCGTCCGAAGATGAAGTAGCCCTCAAAAAAACGGGCCACCGTCCAGAACGCGTCCTTGCTCAACAGAATGGAGGACACGAAAAACATGTGCAGCCACATGAACAGAGCGAGGAACAGCCCCGTCGCGCTCTGCAGTAGGTCCAGCCGCGCGGGCCCGCATGATGTGGCTGCGATGGGGACATCCTTCATTCGTGGTTCGCCCGTGCGCTGAGACGGAGTTTAGAAAAGAATATTAGCGTTTCCTTGCGCTTTTCCGAAGTGGTTTGTGCGCAAACTCTGATCTGGCTCAACAATTTGCAGCAATCGCCCGATTTTGGTCGCCGACCTCACCCGATCTGAACAGACTCGTGCTCTGAGTCACCGGACAGGCGAGGATGCAGCCAACGGCGTTGGAGATCACGGGGGAAATGCTCATGGATTCTGCGGTAGATCTATTGATACTCACGGGGTTCTTGTCCGCTTTTTACACGGCGCTTGCACTCCTCGCGGCGCTGTTCGAATGGGGCGAGCGGTTGTTCGAAGCCTATCGGGGACGCAAGCCGAGGGCCTCTCGTACCCCTAAGCGCGTCGCCGGCACGCGGCGGGCAGCGCTTGCTGCGGGTTTCGGGCGCGGGCGGCACAAGCCATTGCGGTCCCCAATGGCGACCCGGGTGGCAAGGGGCAAGCGCAAAGCGCTGCGCGAGGCAACCGCCTGGGAGGGTTGAGCCCGCGGCACCTTTGGTCAACGTGCGGGATTCGGTATGCGAAACAGGATCGCGTAGAGCACCGGCACTACGATCAGGGTCAGCAGGGTGGCAAAGCCGAGTCCGGCCATGATGGTGATGGACATGTTGACGAAGAATACGTCCTGCAGCAGGGGAATCAGGCCAAGGATGGTAGTGGCGGCAGCCAGTACCACTGGCCGCAGGCGGCTGACACCCGAATCCAGGATGGCGGCGTAGTGCGGTTTGCCTTCCTCGATCTGCTGGTCGATCTCCTCGATCAGCACGATGGCGTTTTTGATCAATAACCCCACCAGGGAAAGAGCGCCGAGCAGGGACATGAAGTCGAAGGCAGCGTTAAAAGCCAGCAGGCCGGCGGTGATGCCCACCGCCGCCAGCGGCACTGTGAGCCAGATGATAAGCGGCTGGCGCACCTTGCCGAACAGCAGGATGCTGGTCAGGATCATCAGGAGGAAACCGCCGGGTAAGGCGCTGGCCAACGCGCCCTGGGCGCGGGCGGAGTCTTCATACTCGCCGCCCCAGGACAGGCTGTAGCCCGGTGGCAGCTCCATGGCCTCGATCTGCGTACGCAGGCGCTGGAACAGAGGGGTCGCTAATTCCCCGGTTGGGTTGCAGGAGGCGATGATGGTCTGCTGGCGGTCGCGCGAGCGGATCACCGTATTCTCCCACACGGTCTCCACGCCGCTGATTACCTGGGTTACCGGCACCGCCCGCTGGAAGGCCGGGCTCCATACCTGGATATCCCGAAGGTTGCCCACGTCGCCACGCTCGTCCGCGGGGGCCCGGGCGAGGATCGGCAGGACCCGGATACCATCTCTGTACAGACCCACCGGAGTCCCTTCGAAGGCGTATTCCAACGCGGACGAAAGATCCTCCCGCGTGATTCCAAGTTGGCGCCCCACCTGTTCGTTGAAGATCGGCCGTACCAGCTTCACCGGCTGGCGCCAGTCGTCGCGAATCTCCTTCGCCTCGGGGTCTGCGCGCATGATCGCCTGGGCCTGCTCCGAGAGCTGACGAAGCACCGCTGGCTCGGGTCCGTGGAAGCGGGCCTCGATCTTGCTGTCACGGCCCGGCCCGATGCGTAAGGATTTCAATATCGGGTCGGTCCAGGGCATCTCGTCGTCCAGATAGACCTGTACCTTGTCCCATACCTCTGCAATGCGCTCCCGGGTGTCGGTCTGCACGATGATCTGGGAATAGGCTGGGGCGATCTCCTTGGGATCGTAGACCAGCGTAAAGCGCTGATGCGGGCCGCCGATGATGGTGGATGTCTGTTCCACGCCCTCGAGGCTGCGCAGGAACTCGCTGACCTTGAGGGTGTCTTCCCGGGTCTTACGGATGTCGGTGCCCTCGATCTCCCAAATATCCACGAAGAACAAGGGCGTATTGGATTCCGGAAAGAAGGCCTGTTTGACGCTTCCGAAGCCGATAACAGCAACAACGAACAATGCGATCACGACGCCCACGGTCAGATAGCGCAGGCGAAGGGCCTTGTCGAGAATTCCACGGTACATTCGGAAAGCGAGGCCGGCATAGGGGTCCTTTTGCTCCTCTTCGCCTGGTTTACCCGGCTTGAGCAACAGGGCGCAGAGCAGCGGCGTGGTGCTGATGCCTGTGACCCAGGACAGCAGCAGAGAGTAGAGAATGACGTAGAATAGGGAGTTGGCGAACTCGCCCGTGGAGTCTGGCGACAGCCCGATGGCAGAGAAGGCGAGGATGCCGATCACGGTGCCGCCGAGCAGCGCCCAGATGGTCTTTCCCACCGCCTCGCGCGCTGCCTGGGCTGCCTGCATGCCGGCCTGCATGCGCACCAGCATGCCCTCGGCCACCACGATGGCGTTGTCCACCAGCATCCCCAGGGCGATCACCAGGGCGCCGAGCGAGATGCGCTGCAGCTCGATGCCGTTGAGGTGCATGAGCAACAGGGTGCCGGATACTGTGATCAACAGAACCGCCCCGATGATGATGCCGGTGCGCAGTCCCATGAACAACAGCAGCACGATGATCACGATGGCTACCGCCTGACCTACGCTGACCAGAAAACCGCCGACCGATTTGTCCACCTCCAGCGGCTGATTGTAGATCGAGGTGAGCTCCATGCCCGCCGGGACCATGGGCATCAGCTCCTGGATGCGCTGCGCCAGTCGATCGCCGACCGCCACCACGTTTTCGCCGGCTTGCATGGAAATGCCGAGGGTCAAGGAAGGCTTGCCGTTGACGTAGTAGAGTTGGTTCGGCACCTCCTTGTAGGCGCGGATAATGTTGGCTATGTCCTTCAGGTAGACCAATTTTTTTTCGTCGGAGCTGATCAGGACGTCACCAATGGCCTTGACCGAGGTGAACTCTCCGGTGGGTTCGATGCGCAGGTATTCGTCGCCCACCAGCACGCTGCCGGCGTCCGCCACCACGTTTTGCGATTGGAGTATCTGGGCGATGGACTCCACAGAGATGCCCAGTTCGCCGAGGCGCGAGCGGGACACCTCCACGTATACCACTTCGTCTTGCTCTCCGCCGATGGAGACCTTGCGCACCCCGGGCACCAGAACCAGCTGGCGCTTGAACTGGTCGGCGAAGTCCCAGAGGTCGCGCCAGCTGTAGCCCTCGCCGGATAGCGCTACGTAGACGCCATAGACGTCACCGAACTCGTCGATGATCATCGGGTCGCCCGCGCCCGGGGGAAGTTCGTCTTTCATGTCTGCGATCTTGCGCCGCAGTTCGTCGTAGATGTTGGGGAAGTCGCGGGCCCGATATTTGTCCTTGAATTCGATCTGAATGTCGGACATGCCCGGTCTGGAGATAGACATCTTGATGTGACGCACCTGCTCCATGCGCTGGATGGCATCCTCGATGTGGTAGGTCACCTCGTCCTGCACCTGTTGCGCGGTCGCCCCGGGGTAGAGGGTGATGATCTTCGCCAGTTTGATGGTAAAGGCAGGGTCCTCGAGTTTGCCCATCTCTTCGAAGCCCCAGATGCCGCCGCCCACCATGATGATGACCAGCAGCCAAGAGGTCACCTTGTTCTTGACAGAAAATTCGCCGATATTCATGAGCTGCCTGCGCGATCCCCTGTTTGGATGGGCTGCGGATGGGTTTATTCGCCTGGGCGGGCTTCAGCCTGCTCCAGGTCGGGCAGCAGGGTAACCTTCATCCCCTCCACCAGAAAGGGAACGCCGGCGATGACCAGGCGGTCCCCGGCCTCGATGCCTTCGCTGACCTCGATCTCGTCGCCCTGCATGCGGCCCACCTCCACCGGTCGGGGCTCCACCGTCATGGTTTGCGAATCGACCACCCATACCCGGGGGTCCAGTTTGTAGTCCCCGACTACTGCGCTCACCGGTACAGTGAACGCCGGCCCTTCTACTGCGAGTTGGGCCATGTCCACGGTTACTGTCGCGGTCATTCCAGGGAGTATGGTGGCGTTCGTCAGCTGGCCCATCGTGTAGGTCACTTCGAAGGTCTGGGTCTTGGGGTCCGCCTTGGTGGCAGCTTCCTTGAATTGCAGGGAAAAGTGTTTGTCAGGGATATTCTCGAAGGACGCGTACACTTTGATGTCTTCGGCGGCCCGCCGGTCCCTGTCGGTGTGTGCGCGCAACCGGCGGATGATCATTTCCGGCACATCGAACTTGACCTCGATCTTTTCGACGTCGTGCAGGGCGATGATGGGCTCCTTGGCCTGAACCTCCTGGAAGCGCTGGATGTAACGCCGCGCGACTACGCCGGCGAAGGGTGCTCGCAGCACCGTGTACTCCAGGTCCTGCCGGGCCGCTTCCAACGCTGCCCGGGTGTTCTTGAATTCGGCTTCCAGGCGATCGTAGTCCATCTGCGAGATATGACCCTTATCGATCAGTTTCTTTGCGCGTTGGAAATTGTTTTGCGCATTATCGAAACTCGCCTGGCGATCGTTGACCACGATCTGATAATCCTTGGGATCCAACTCCGCAATGACGTCGTCTTCTTTGACACGTTCCGCCTCGCGTACGCGAAGCTCCTGTACGGTGCCGGGAACGCGAAATGCCAGATCCACCTTGCGGTTGGCATCGATGCGGGCGGGAAAACTTCGCACCCCTCCGGACTCCGGGAGCTGCACGACCAAGGTCTTGACCGGACGGGAGCTGTCCACCGCCGCGGGGGGTGTTTCCTTCTCGCAGCCTGTCAGAAGAGGGACCAGCGGCAGTGCAAAGACGAAAATTGCGGTCTTGGGGTTCATGGCAAAACGTCCTGACGCTAGAGGGATTCCTGTATTATATACACAACCCCCCGGAGCAGCCTTGTATCGGCAACCGGGTGGCTTGTCGGAGGGATCTCGGGGTTTGGGAATAGCGGATACGAACCGAGCTTCGCTGCGCACCGGTTCCTCTTGTCCCGGAGGCCGCGTGCTCGGCCCGCGCGAGGTCTCGGTGCAAAAAAAAACGGGGTGGGTACCGGAGGGTCAGAATGGCCCACCCCGTATGCCGCATCCATAGGGCGACGGGTGCACAGCGCCGTTGCGATCAGCAGCGGCCCTTCTTCGCCTGCCCTGGCGGACAAAAGGACCTCTCCGGGTGATCATGGTAGTGATCCCACCCCGGTCGATAATGGGCTCGCGGGCGTGGCCGATAGACCTCCCGGACAACCACCCGAGAGTGCTCGTAGTAGCGCGGTGTCGCGATGGCCGCTCCGGCTGCGGCGCCGAGCGCACCCCCCACAATCGCCCCTCCGCGCCCGTCGACCTCGGAGCCGATATAGGCGCCGAGAGCCCCACCCAGGCCTGCGCCGAGGGCCGCTTGGGCGCTGTGGTTCTGTGCGACTGCCGGTCCGGTTGCCAGCGCGACCGCCAGGAATAAACTAGAGGTCAGCATCTTTTTCTTCATCTTCCGCTCCTTGTGTCTGCTTGCGGATAGATTGCAGCATGCTCCCTGAATAGCACCTGAACAGATCAAGGGCGGATGGCGGGCGTTGTACCGGATGGTCTGCGGGGCTCGGGGAGTGGAGTGGCTAGCGTACTTGGTTGCGGCTGATGAAGCCCGTGCTGGTCGGCTCTGTGGAACAACCTTGGGAGCCGCGAAACCGCAGTTACTAATCCGCGCCCAAACAAGGCCTCACTCAGCGAGTCGCTGGGCGGTCAGCCTGCTAGGAGCGCCGGCGCCGCCATAGTCAACCCTATGGTAAGCCGGCGCAACACCGAGCCTGGCCATCTGTGGGGCTCTGAATGTGGTTTTGTTAGGGCTCGGGTTAGTAGCACTGTTGCCGCGAACCTTCGGCTAACGCATCGTCCGGCCGGGAGGGGCAGGCTAATATCGGGTCCCTGTCGGCAGATTTTCTAAACACCAAAAGTGTCGCGGGCGGCAGGTTTCGCCATACCCAACGCCGATACTCCAGCTCGAGCCCCGGCGTTTCGAGGTCCCGCCAGAGCCAGGGCAAATAAGTGAACTGGACGAAAGATCGGTTGACCGGTAGAACTTCAGCAATGGCGAGCAGGATGTCGCGTACCTTGTGCTCGGGCAGGGATAGCAAAGGCAGGCCACTGATGATGCCCGCGATCCGGTCGCGTTCGACCGACAGGCGGCCGAGCTGTACTGCGATCTCGCTGGCGCAGCCTTCGATTACCTCCACGTCCGGATGACGCCGCCGCAGCAAGCGGGCGAATACTTGGTTGAACTCGCAGGCCACCACCGGATTCTCCGGAAGCGTATGGCGCAAGATTCGGGTGAAGCTGCCGGTGCCGGCACCCAGTTCCACCAGGACATGGCCGCTCTGCATTGGGCGAAGGGCCTCGACCATGGCCAATGCGAGCTGCCGGCTACTCGGGGCAATGGCTCCAGTGGCGGTTGGATTGCGAACGAACTCATGGAAGAAACTCAAGGTGTCGCGCATGGGGCGCTTTCCCCGCAATGGTTTGCTGCAGAATCGGACGAAGGCCGCAGAGTATAACGGCTTTCCGCCTCGACTCGTAGCTACAGCCCGTGGGCTAGCGAAAAATTTCTGCCGGTGGCCGCAACGCCAAGGGTGTCGCTCTTCGGGGGATCCCGAGCATCGAAGGCGGTTGTGCTTGGTGGGCTACACCGTTACCACTCCCAGGGCGGGATCGGCCCCTGGGTATCGGCCCAGAGTCCCCGGTGGGTCCTGCGCGCCTCCGATTCCAAACCGATCAGGTCAGGATCGTCGCGGTGTCCTGGTGCGACCCAGGCGAAACCCTGCTCGACCACGACTGCGCTAAGATCCTGCGTGCCGTAGAAGGAAACCTTGGCTAGGATGCGACCTTCTTGGTCAACCTCGATCGGCAGAATCTGCACGCTTCTGCCTTTGATCAGCTTTTCCAGAGCCCGGCGCGCATTGCGTCCGTAAGGCTGGTCTTCCTGGGGTGCGTCGATGCGCGCGAGGCGTACGAGGAAGCTCCGCCCGTCTGCTCGCGCCGAGAAGGTGTCTCCGTCGAGGATCCGGCGCACCTCGGCGGTAAACTCCGAAGCCATTCCCTGCGGCGCTGCCACAGCCTCGGAAATGAAAGCCAGAAAGAGCAGCAGCACGTAGCATATCAGTAGCCGATGAATCTTCATGTCCCTATTCTATGCATGGCGCGCGCGCTGGCAAACCACTCGCGCGCGGTGCCCGTGGTGTCATGTTCCGTGCGAAAATGACACCGTTTAGCAGAATCGGGATGTGTTCGCAGGGTTGGAAACCAGCTACATACACGGCTTCTCGCGCGAGGAGCAGCAACGGTTGATCAGTCAGGCGGGGGTGCTGGCGCCGAATGTCTTTGCCGGCCTCGATCTTCCGGCCACCGGCCGCTTGCTTGAACTCGGCTGTGGAGTCGGCGCCGAACTCAAGTTCATCGCCCGGCGACGGGAGGGGCTCGAGCTTACGGGGATCGACCTGAGCGAGGCTCACCTTTGGGCGGCGGGGCGGCATCTCGCCCCGGAAGTCGCATCCGGCGTGGCGACCCTGGTGAGAGGCGACGCCTCGCGGCTGCCCTTCGCCTCTGCGTGCTTCGACCAAGTG
>JAHEIA010000374.1 GCA_024639625.1 Chromatiales bacterium | reverse complement strand
CGGCTTCCGGAAGCAGACGCTCCGTGTACAAGACCTGGCGTTCCCCCAAGCGTTGCCAACGAGCATGGCTCGCCCGCAGCATCTCTTCGAGCTGACGCAGCTTATCGTCCCGCGCCGCGGCCGCCGCGAAGGCCTCTTTCTCGCTCGCAGCCAAGCGGCGGTCCTGGCGCTTGTCCGGAAACAGGGGCAGGTCGAGCATGACCATCGCCGAAAGGAAATCCGCGCGGGAACTACCGTCCGGATTACTGCCAATGCGATTGCCATAAGCCAGGTCGAGCGTCCAGCCGGGTTTATACTGCTCGCGTGCGATCTCGCTTGCGATGCGCTTGCCCGCAATCTGCGCGTTCTCCGCTTGCAGCACCGGGTGCTCCGCAAGGCGTTGCCGCAGTAGCGAAAGATCCAATGGCGATGGCAATGGGGGAAGCGTCGACTGCAACGGCCTGGACGCATCGGCGCCGGTCCACTTGGCGAGCTCGGCCCTGGCGCTTTCCTCTTCGCTCAGGATTCGGGTATGCCGGTCCTCGAGGCGCGACAGCTCTAGCTGGGCGCGCAGAACGTCCTGTTGATTCGAACGGCCCGCGCGGTACTGCGCCTCGGTAATGCTCTCGAGCTGAGCGAAATGCTCCTGGCTACTGCGCAAGATGGCGCGGGAGGTGCTCTGCAGAAAAACCTCCAACCAAGCCTTGCGCACACCGAGCAGGGCCTCCAGCGCCCGATTCTGCGCCCGCGCCCCGTCGGAATCGGCAAGCACCTCCGATTGTTGTTGCTTTAGCGCCAAGGTTTCACCCTTCGGGAATGTCTGCGACACCGCTACCAGAACCTGGGTCATGGGTTCCTGGGTGCGGCTGAAGCTGTCGGTGGGAAAGTTCAACAGGCCGAGGCGTAACCTGGGGTCGGGCAGCTGCCCATCGGCCACAGCCTCCTCCCGGCGCGCCTGGGCCAGGCTGAGAAAACGAGTAGTCAGCGGGTCCTGCGCCAAGGCCAGCGCCTCTGCCTCCTGCAGGCTCAGGGCGGCGGGATCGGACAAACCCGCCGCGGCCAGTCCGCTAAAGAAACTCAGGACAACGGCAGCACAGCGCCGCGCAATGGATGGAATGGAAGACATGACTCCTTCTCCTGGCAGAAGAACAAAAACGGGAGAGCTTGCTCGGCCTCGGGGGACCGGCAAAAAAGGAGATCAAATCAGGAGTACGCGAAACCTCAGCGCGGGGTGGGTTGTGGGCGCACAGGCATGAGGCTGCCGCCGCGCCGCGGGTGGACCGTTAGGTAGCGTCTCGCCCCAGCGAGCCTCGCTCGCGAGCCCATCGCCGACAAACGACAACAGCAGCGATGGGATGCCGTCTCGCTCCTGGGTATCCGCCGCCAGCATGGCGGGACAGGCCGCAGCTGTATTCGGCGCCTGGTAGCAGCTGGATCTTTCGCAACAATCCGGCATCTGCTGCTCTTGGCACGGGTGCGCGTCCGCCGCTTGCCCGGGCGCTCCGGCGCACGCATGCGCGTTCGCGGGCATCCAGAGCAGGGGCAGCACCAGCAAGAGCAAGCCGGCGATCGGTACCCGGTTTCTGCGTAACCGTTTCAGCATGGCCCGAGTATGGCCGGTAAGCGCAGGATCGGCAATCCGTTTCTCATCGCGAGCCAACTCGCCAAGACTGCAACGGCTGCCTGTGGACGACCGAAGGGACACCCCGGATGATGTCAGGAACCAGGCTCAGGGGTGCGCGGCATATCGGGACACCGTCCTGTGGGTCACCAGCATCGTAAGGAGCACCGAGGCGGCAAAGGCGAAGACACCGTAATGGATCTTTACCGTCGCGATCGCGTCCAGCTTGATTGTTACTACCATCAACGCCACGACAAACACGTCCAGCATGGACCACTTGCCGTAGTGGGCCAGCAGGTCCAGGTGCCGGCGCTGCTCGCTGCTCGTCGCGGGTTCCAGATTCCAAATGGAGAACAAAAGAGTCAGCTTGGCCAGCGGGAGCAGCACACTGAAGGCGCCGACCACAAGAAAAAGCAGCCACTCGCCTTCGCCGAACATCTGCACAAGGGCAGAGTACAGAGAGAGCGTATTGGAGAAGATGAAAAATTTCTCCAGCGTCAACATGGGCGCGAAGACCCCGACGACAAAGGCACCGAGAGCCGCCAGCAACAGAAGGTTGATCAGTCGGGCATCCGCGGGGTGCAGAGCAGCGAGACTGCTATCCTGGTTCACGGGCCGCCCGCCCCCGTGATCGCCCGGGCGGCCGACGACCCGGCGTCCTGCGCTAGCGGGTCCTGAAATTCGCCTTTCAACAGAAAATCGCTAAAGGCTCGGGCCGCCGGCGCCAGCCTCTTGCCTCTTCGGTGCACCAGGTACCAACGTCGGCGGAGCGGAAAACCCTCCACGTCGAGCATTACCAGCCGCTTGGTCTCCAGTTCAAGCTCGATGGACAGGCCGGAGACGATGCTCAGCCCGAGACCCGCCCGCACCGCCTGCTTGATGGCCTCGTTGCGGGTCATCTGCATCCCTTTCTGGATCGCCACGCCCCGCTCGGCAAAGAAACGCTCCATTGCCGCTCGGGTGCCGGAGCCCGGTTCGCGAATGACGAACACCTCCTCGGCCAAACGCTCCAGGGGGACCTTTGCCACTCCGGCGAGCGGGTGCTCGGGAGGCGCGATCACGACCAGCGGGTTTTCCATGAAGGGCTCGAACTCGAGGATCAGCTGCTCCGGGGGTTGGCCCATCAGCACCAGATCCTTTTCGTTGTTGCTGAGCATGCGCACCAGGTTCTTGCGGTTGGTCGCCTCCAGGGTGAGCTGAATACCCGGATAACGGCGATGAAAAGCCGCCAAGAGGCGGGGGGCGAAATAGTTCACGGTACTCGCGACCGCAATATCCAGGCGCCCGGTCCGAACCCCCTTGAGGGATTCGAGTACATCTTCCGCGTCCTCGAGTTCGGAAAACATGGCGACCGTATATTGATACAGCTCGCGCCCGGCCTCGGTGAGATGCAAGGCCTTACCAAGCTTTTCGAACAGGGGCAATCCGACCTCGTCCTCGAGCTGGCGCATCTGCATAGAGACCGCCGGCTGACTGAGGTGTAGTTCTTCCGCGGCACGGGTATGGCTGAGGTTGCGCGCGACTGATTGAAAGACCCGAAGCTGGCGAAATGTCACATTCATCGACGCATTCCCTGGAATTATTCAACGCGGATTTGATCCAGATCATATCATAAGCAATTACTTATGACTTTTATCATAAATATTGAGTGGAAATTATGTTCTGCTTTCATATACTTGCACCCCATCGAATGCAGCGCGCTCTTTCGCAGAGGGCGCGCATCGAGACCCGACCCGGGGAACCGGGTCGAAAGTTCACGACAATCCCTACGGAGGATTAACGGAAATGGCGAAAACCTACAGCGCGGGCGTAAAAGAGTACCGCGAAACTTACTGGATGCCCGACTACACGCCGAAGGAGACCGATATCCTGGCGTGCTTCAAAGTCACCCCGCAGCCCGGTGTGCCCCGTGAAGAGGTCGCTGCCGCGGTGGCCGCCGAATCCTCCACCGGCACCTGGACCACCGTGTGGACCGACCTGCTGACCGACCTGGACTACTACAAGGGCCGCGCCTACGCGATCGAAGACGTACCGGGCGACGATACCTGCTTCTATGCCTTCGTGGCCTACCCCATCGACCTGTTCGAGGAAGGCTCCGTAGTCAACGTCATGACCTCGCTGGTCGGCAACGTATTCGGCTTCAAGGCCCTGCGTGCCCTGCGCCTGGAAGACATCCGCTTTCCGATCGCTTACGTCATGACCTGTAATGGCCCGCCTCAGGGCATCCAGGTCGAGCGCGACCTTCTGAACAAATACGGCCGTCCGC
>JAHEIA010000029.1 GCA_024639625.1 Chromatiales bacterium | reverse complement strand
CCGGCAGCATCACGCACCTGGACCACCGGCCCCGTGTCGATGAACAAGCCCGTCAGTTCCGTCGCTTCGGTTAGAGACCCTCCTCCATTGTCCCGCAGATCGACCACGATTCCGTCTACGGCCTCCGCCTCCAACTCCTGAATCAAGACGCGAACGTCGCGGGTAGTACTGCGGAAATTCTCATCGCCCCGCGCCTCGGCCTGAAAGTCGCGATAAAAGGTCGGCACCTCAATCACGCCGATCTTGATATCGCCCATTCCGTTAAGCCCTTCGATCACCCTTTTCTTCGCGGCCTGCTCCTCCAGCTTGATCTTGTCGCGCAGCAGAGACACGATCCTGGGCTTGCTCGAAGCAAGCGAACCCTTGGGAACAATCTGCAACCGCACCAGGGTTCCCTTGGGACCGCGTATCAACTTCACCACATCGTCCAAGCGCCAGCCAACCACATCCACGATCGGGCTGTCCGCACCCTGCCCAACCCCTACGATGCGGTCTCCTGCGTCCAACTTGCCGCTCAGCTTTGCCGGTCCGCCGGTGATTACACTCTGCACCTCCGTATACTCGTCTTCCGTGCGCAACACCGCTCCTATCCCTTCCAGGGATAGCCGCATGCTGATATCGAAGTTCTCCGAGACCATGGGCGACATGTAGCTGGTATGCGGCTCCAGGGTCAGGGTATAGGCGTTGATGAAGCTCTGGAATACGTCATCTGCGTCCAATTGCCGTACCCGGCGCGCGATTCCCGTGTAGCGCTTCTCCAGGGTTTCCCGAATATCTTTCGGTTTTTTGTCCGCCAGGCGCAGGCTGAGAACGTCATTTTTTACCCGCTTGCGCCATAATTCATCGCTCGCAGCCAGGTCCGCGGGCCAGGGCGCCTCCTCGCGGTCGAATTCATAGTCCTCGTCGACAGTGAAATCGAAATCCCGCTGCAGCAGACTCAGGGCATAGGCTACCCTGTCCTCGACCCGCTGCCGGTAGACCAGGAAGATGTCGAATGCCGGTTGCAGGCGCGCCTCGCGGATGCTGTCATCGAGCTGTGGCCGATACTCCGCGAAACGATCGATGTCTTGCTGAACGAAGAAGCTGCGGTTCGGGTCCAGCGATTCCAGGTAGCGGTCGAAGATCTCCGCCGACCACTCGTCTCCCAGGAGCTGCTTCTTGTAATGGTACCGGTCTATGACCTTGCTGATGATAATCGTGGCCTGTTGGTGGTTACGGTCCGGCGCAAGGGTCGCAGTATCGACGGGCTGCTCCTTCGCCAGGACCGGTCCACACAGGACCGCCATCAGGAACGGGAAGATCAATCGCTTGACAGCTTTCATGGGCACAAACCTGCGTGTTGGTGGCTCGGCAATCGGCCGCTCGCCTCGATGTTCGCCCTACAATTACGGGTGTGGAACGCCTGGCAGCCGCTCCGTCCGCTCCTTCGGAAACCCGCCACGAAATCAAGTTCGAGTTAGACCTTATCTACAAAATATAGTTCGCCGCAGCAAACTTGCCGCGCTGCATGTCCTCTATTCCCGTCCTTCCTAGGAACGCACCGGTTACCGAGGCCCCTGAGGAGCCGCCGGGGAACCGCTATGGGCTAGGGGCCGGTTGACTTGCCTGGGCTGATCCAGGACGCGTCCCCTGCTGCAACGGTGGATGCAGACCTTGGATCAGATCCAGATATTCCGGGTAATCCGGAGCAATCACCCCGTGGCGGATCAGAAAGTCGATGACGACCAGATTGCAGTTCGGTTTGAACTCGTCGCTCCGGCGCACGATCTCGGCCACCTCTTCCAAGGGCCAGAGATAGAACTCCTCCACCTCGCCGTCGGTGCAGCGGGGCACAAAATCCGCCGGCAACTCCAGATCGTAACAGTACAAGACGTCCGGTTTAAGTCCCTTCACCGTCTCCCGCATGTAGGTCAGTGCCCCCACGGGCACTGCTCGGCATGCCAGATCCGAGGCAATCCCCGCCTCCTCCATGCACTCCTTTTCCAGGTTCTTGCTCAGGCTGATGCCGTAGGGCAGCCCGCCTGCAACCATGTTGTCGAGTCGGGAAGGAAAGAGCCGCCGATCGGCCGCACGACGACCGATCCACATCTTGATCTCGCGCCCCCGGCGAACGAATCCATTGAGATGCTGACCAAAGGCGCGAATCCCGAAGTAGGGAGCGGCTGCTCGATCGATAACACACACGGCCTGATCGCGCGCATCGGCGGTGACCGGGTAGTTTTCGCCATGGGTGTGACTAACCGTTCCCGCGGCTACCAGTTCTTCTACCACCTGGTGCAAGGCCGCGCTGCGCGCTGCGAAGCCAGCCGACTCCAGCGCTAGAGTTACCGCCCCGTCCGCCACCTGAAACACCTCCGGCCAACGGCGCAAATGCTCGGCAAATCCATGCCGCAACATGCCGACGACCTTGCGATCGGCGCGGAGCGGCTGGAACTGGTTCGGGTCCCATGCGTTGCAGGCCTTTACATGGTCCATATAACTCATCGCAGCACCTGGGAGCTGAGCACCTGGACACGCATGCCTCGAATGGCACGGGCATCGCGCCAAGGGCCAATACCGGTGCTCAGCTGCACCTGCTGTCCGGGGCCGAGGGTCCCTTGATAGGTGCCGGTGGCCTGCTGCGTCCGCCCCTGGCGGTCCGGGTAGCGGATGCCGACAACAATCTCACGCACCGGCTTGCCAGTGGGATTGCTCAAGACCACGACCAAGTTGCGCGCGGGGTCCAGGCGCAGCTCGGCGCCCAGATTACTCGGGCCAGCGGACCTGGACGGCTGAACACGGGCCAACGTGTGGGCAGCCTCGCGACCGGCCGCGGAATCCGATCGCGCGGCTCGACTCAGATAGTCTATGCCCCGGCTTTGTTCCCCTTCGGCCAGCGCGAGCTGGCCCAGGGTATTCAGGGCGGCGGCCGTGGGCAACAACTGGAGACTCCGCTCGAGATCTTTTTGCGCACCCGAGCGATCCCCCAGTTTTTCTTTCGTCAGGCCTCGATGCAGATAGAACTGAAAGTATTCAGGGTCGCGCCGCAAGGCCTGATCGTAGTCCTTCAGCGCCTTGCGGTACGCCCCCTGATCGAAATGAGCGTCACCCTGTAAGGCATAGAAACGCCCCTCCGCGGGTTCGATCTGAATTGCCTTGTCGGCAAGGCGCAGCGCCTTCGCGCGATCGCCGTCGGCCAGCGCCTTCACGCCCTCATCGTAGGCGTCGTAGGCCGGCTTGGTCCGCTGCAGGCGGGCGATCGCCTCTCGGTACCGCTGTTCCGCCAACTCTCCGCCGGCGCCAAGGCGCTGCGCGGAAGCGCGGTTGTTCTCCACTCGCTCCTGCGACGGAGGATGGCTCGCGAACAGCCCGGAGAGCCAGTCCTGGCGCTTTTCCTTCGACAGGCGCACGAAGGTTTCCTGCAGGGTGACGGCGGCCTGCGGATCATAGCCGGCGCGATGCATATAGCGCATGCCGTAAAGATCCGCCTCGCGCTCTGCGTCACGGTCGTACTTCTGGTTCAGCAGACCCGCGCCAAGCGCCGCGCCGCTTGCCGCCAAGGCGCCATAGTCCCGGTCGGAGAGGACGATCCCGGTGGCGATCACCGCTCCCTGCAACAGCACGCCACGTTCGACCCCTTTCGCTCCGTGTCGGGCTGCCGCATGCACCACCTCGTGGCCGAGTACCGCCGCCAATTCCGCCTCGTTGTCCAGCTCAACCAGCAGCCCTCGGTTGAGGGCGATCTTGCCCCCCGGCAAGGCCCAGGCGTTGGGTGTGGAATCATTCACTACCACGAACTCGTACGGCAACTTGCGGTCGCTGACCCGGGCCAGACGCTGGCCGACCTGATTCACATATCTGCTAAGCTCTGGATCCGTGTTGTAATCGCCGCCCTGCATCTGCCTGCTCGGCAGGTACTGCTCCTGGCCGACCTCCAACTCCCAGGACTCGGAGACGATATTGAGCTCGCTTTCGCCGGTGACCGGATTGGCGGCGCAGCCGGCCAAGGCCAAGATGCCGGCACCCAGAAAAATGGAAAAAAGGGCGCGGACCATACTCCGTTTTCGCCGTCGATTGCCCTGCCTCATGGGTCATCTCCGATTACTGTACAGACCACCGAGCGTTGCGAGCGCGGTCCGTCGAATTCGCAGAAAAAGATGTTCTGCCAGCGTGAAAGGCCGAGTTCTCCTTCGATCAGGGGGATCGTCTCGGAAGGACCGACCAGACCCGCCTTCAGGTGTGCGTCCCCATTGCCGTCCTGCGCATCGTGCAGCCATACCCCGCGCGGTATCAGCTTGCGCAGCAGATGAACCACGTCCGTTTGCACACTCTGGTCCCAGTTCTCCTGGATCATCAGCGCCCCGGTAGCCCCTTGAGCATAGACCGCCACCAAACCGTTGCGAATGCCGCTGTTTGCCGCGACCCGTTGCACCTGCGCGGTGATGTCCACCAGCTGCTCCCGAGCTCCGGTACCCAATTGTATGATTTCGCGCATCGTGAGAAAAACCGCTCGATTCGAAACCGAGCCGCCGGAACCCCTTCTCCCGGTCCGACCGTCACCCGGTTGTGTGCACCGAGTATTTGGCATGCGGCAAGACAAATCAACCGGGCTGCAGCCGCGAGAAAGATGGCATAATGCCCCGCAACTGAACGTTTGCCGCTCTCCGGCAGGCGACCGAGACGTCACACACAGGGAGCCAATCGAGCTGGCCATGAGGGTATTAGCAGGAGATATCGGAGGCACGAAGACACGCCTCGCCCTGTTCGAGATTGAAGACAAGCACATCACAAGCCACCGGGAAGAGACCTATTCCAGCCGCCGTTACTCGTCCCTCGAGGCCTTGGTCGGCGAATTCCTTGCCGGCACCGAAAGCGGCGCCTACCAGGCTGCGTGCTTCGGCATCGCCGGCCCGGTGCGCAATGGCCAATGCAAGGTCACCAATCTGCCCTGGGTCATCGATGCAGCACACCTGGCTGGGCACCTCCGCCTGCCCCGCGTCTGCCTGCTCAACGATCTCGAAGCCAACGGCTGGGGCATCCAGGCGCTCGGCGCCGAAGATTTCTGCGTGCTGAATCCAGGGAGCCCCGATGCCTGCGGCAACGCCGCGGTAATCGCCGCTGGAACGGGGCTCGGCGAAGCGGGGATGTACTGGGACGGGCGGCGTCACTGGCCTTTTGCCTCCGAGGGTGGGCACGCAGAGTTCGGCCCCACCGACGAACTGGAATTCGCCCTGCTGCGGTTTCTGCAGCGCCGCCACCAACATGTCAGCTGGGAGCGGATCCTGTCCGGACCCGGGCTGCGGAACCTCTACGAGTTCCTGCTTGAATTCCGCAACGCGAAGACCCCCAAGTGGATGCGGGAGCAGATGCGTGCGGGGGATCGATCCGCGGTCATATCGCGCGCCGGATTGGACGGCAAGGATCCCACATGCGTCGAGGCCCTCGACCTGTTCGCCCGCCTCTATGGGATGGAAGCGGGTAATCATGCGCTGAAGATCATGGCCACCGGGGGCGTCTACGTCGGCGGCGGGATCGCTCCCAAGATCCTGAGCAAACTCGAACAGGGTTGGTTCCTGCAAGGATTCACGGAAAAAGGCCGTATGGCGCCCCTGCTCAAGGAGATGCCGGTCAAGGTGATCCTCAACGACCGCACGGCCCTGTTCGGACCGGCCGTCTACGCGCAGGAGTTGGCCTCCGGGTAAGCGCAAGCGAGGCGTCGATAGGCAACCGGACCGGGCAGACATCCGGCACGCCGGGTTGCCTCTGCGACCCGGCCGACGCGGGGAAACCCGGCCCGCCGAATCACCTTCCGCCGGCCTGCAATGCGGCGATTCGATCCTCGAGCGGGGGGTGGCTGCGGAACAAGTTCTGGATACCTCGGCCAATCCCTCCAGCTATGCCGAAGGCGGCGAATTGCTCCGGCAGTTCGTGGGGTTCGTGTACCGCCTGCAGGCGGCGCAAAGCGCCTATCATCTTCTGCCGACCCGCGAGGTCCGCACCACCCTCGTCGGCGCGGAATTCGCGTCTCCTGGAGAACCACATCACGATCGCGGTTGCGATAATGGAAAACACAATCTGCGCGACGATGGAGGTGATGTAGTAGCCAGGCCCGTATCCCCGCTCGGTCTTGAAGATGACGCGATCCACGACGTGCCCCACGACCCGCGAAAGAAAGACCACGAAGGTGTTCACTACTCCCTGAACCAGGCCGAGGGTCAACATGTCTCCATTGGCGACGTGGCTTATCTCGTGCCCCAGCACCGCCTCGACTTCCCCTGCCTCCATCTGCTGCAACAGACCGGCGCTCACCGCCACCAAAGCATTGTTCCGGTTCATGCCCGTGGCGAAGGCGTTGGGCTCCGGCGAATCGAAAATTCCTACCTCGGGCATACCGATACCCGCCTTCTCGGCCTGCCGTCGCACGGTCTCCACCAGCCACTGCTCGGTGCGATTCGCCGGCCGTTCGACCAGGTGCACACCCATGCTGTGCTTGGCCGACCACTTCGACATGGCGAGCGAAATGAAAGAGCCGCCGAAACCGATCACGGCGGACATGACGAGCAGCGCGCTCAGGTTCAGGTCGACCCCGTTCTGCTGCAGGATGCCCTCCAGCCCGAGCACCTGAAAAACAATGCTGATCAATACCAGCACCGCTGCGTTGGTTGCCAGAAAAAGAAGAATACGCATCATGGTCGTTGGTTTCCTGCTCGAATATTCCCACCGCTAGAGAGAATATGACCGGCGATACGGGATTTCAATCCGCTTCGCGGTGCCGGGGCGCCTAGGCGGCGCACGCCGCCGGGCCCCCGGCTCCGGCGGTTCGGGCGCCCCCTAGGGAGCGCGCCGCTCCATCGGTGTGCCAAGGATCTCCTCGACAATCTCCGGGTCGATGTACTGGGCCTCGTAGAGCACCCCCGACGTCTCGATGTTGCGCACGAAAGCCCGAAGATGGTTGCGCGAGCCACGCAGCAGGTGTTGATACACCTCGCGAACGGCCGCTTCATCGGTGGCATCGATGGCGAACTGGATATCTTCCATATCCACCTCCTCGATGAGCGCCCCCACGAAGAGCGCTTCGAGGAGCGATTCATGACCCCGCTCGACCAGTTCGGCATAGAGCTCCGCTAGCTCCCGGTTTACGAACACGCCGACCGTGTCGTCGACAACCGGGTCGCTCAGACCGTAGGTCATGATGAGGCCGCGAATGGCCTCGGTGTGCGCCTGCTCCGACTGGGCGATATTGGCGAAGACGATCTGGCCCCACTCGTCGTAAAGTGTCAGGTACACGTCGCGGGCGAGTTTCTCCTCCTCGCGCATGAAATAGAGGTGCTCCACCTCCTCTGCCGAGAGGCTTCCTTCGGCAGACCATGACACAGCGGAAACGCCCAAGGCTACAACCCCAACAAGAGTGGCGCTCACGGCTTTCAGAATCTTCATCGACCCTACCTCCTGTCCATTGTGAACATGCGACCAACCGGATTGACTGGTCGTGCGCTTCGGGCCCGCTAGCACGTACAGACCCTAGTACCGGCACCGAATCTTGCGAATCCGGTGTGGTCGGGAAGAGATTCTGCAGGGAAGCTGTAACCCAACTGTTTCTAGGGTTATGAGAGGTGCAACAACTTGTTTCGATTCTGTTGCAGAGCGCGGGGATCGGGGCGGGTTCTCCTGGAAACGTGACTCCTGTCTCACTTTCCGGCGACCGCGGGTTTTGCCGGTCGCGGCGCCTACGGCGGCGCCGAACTAGGGGAACTGCTAGTCGGAAGAAACGGATACCTGTGCTTGTATCGTGGGGGTTTCCGGGATCGGCAGTCGCGCCTCGACCCAGTAGTGGCCGACGTGCAAACGCAGTTCACTGGCGGCGATCTCCATCGCCTCGTGCTCGACCGGGGTGCCCTTGTCGCTGCTCCAGCCGGAGGCATGCCAGTTGCCTTCCGCGTCTACCGCCACCGCGATGCGTACGCGCACCGTCCTCAGCATCTCCGGTTCCGACGGCAAACAGACTTCACTCCAGGACAGGGCCTGCTCCGTCCCCTTCGCATCCTCGACGATGCACCAATGCGCCGACGTGGCAACGATTTTTCCCTTGCCAAACTCTCCGTGAACGATATCCCCTACCCGTACCTTCATGAACTGCCCCGCCCCGTTCACTTGCGACAACCAACCGACACCGAGCGCCGGACCGACTATCGCCCCGCTGCCGGGCCAATCCTATCCGAGGGCGGTAACCCGGCGACGTGAGATACTGACCCGGTTCTGCTGCCCGATCAGATCGAGCAGCACCACTACCCGCTCGCTTCCATTCTCCGCCTGGAAGATCCCCTGGACCCCTTCGAACGGCCCGTCGAGCACCCGGACCCGATCCCCTCGATGCAATGGCTTCCGCGGGGCCTCATAGACCCCACCGGTTTGCTCCATGGCGCCCAGGAGCCCCTCCACCACTGCATCCGGGACCACCGCGGGAACGCCGCCCATGCGTACCAGGCCGCTCACGCCCCGTGTCGAGCGAATCGGCGCCATGTCTTGCCGACCGACGTCCACGCGCAGGAACAGGTAGCGCGGGAACAGGGGTTCGGTCAGATCGACCCAGCGCCCCTTGCGCCTCTGGGCACGACGAATCAGCGGCAGCCAGGTCGTAAAACCCTGCCGATCCAGGTTCTCTGCGGCTACTGCCTCTTGCCGAGGTTTCGAATAAACGGCGTACCAGTATTTCAAAGCAGATTGCGCAAGCCCAGTCGCGATTCCGGCGTTGTACCGACGAACGCCCCCTATGTGGCACATGCTAGCATGCCGGTCGCGCGCCCGCGCTGCGTGCAACAAAGGTTTACGCGCAGCGCGAGCGCCGACCCAATCGATAGGCATGTACGCAGCGACCGGCGCACGTGCCGATGGCAGCGGAGTTTCGATCTGCGACCGATGCGAACCTGTACCAACGGAAGAGTTCTCCGCCTTGCGGCGGTGCCGCGCTCATCCAGGATCGAGGACCCGTCGCCAAGCCCAAGCGCGGGCACAAACCGCTGACCTCGTCACTGGCCACTGTGGCAGGATCCCCAGTGCCTGATCCGCTCGTCCAGCGTTCAATCCACCTCCGCCAAACCCAGCAAATGCAGAGGGTTGTGCCAAACGAGATCGTCAGCGGCTCGCTGACCGACCCACTGTATGGCACAGCGGTAACCCTGGCTCAATGCCGGCGGGCGGAATGCCAGGTTGTGGCAATCGGTAGCCAGCACGGTAACCTTATCCGTCCGCAACAGGTCAATGGCAAACTCGCGGGCGACGGGACCGAACCCACCCGTCAGGCTGTCGGAAGTGATTTGCAGCAAGCATCCGGCAGCCAGGAAGGGCTCCAGTTTGGAGCGGTCCGCTTGCAATCCCCTGTTTCGCTCAGGGTGAGCGATCATCGGTACGATCTGCTGCTGCATCAACCAGGCAACCAGGTTCTCACTCCCGATGGGTACCAGGCTGTGGGGAAACTCCAGCAGCAACACCCGCCTGCCGTACCACTCACCGAGCCAGGGCAGCCGGCCAGCGCCGACGGATTGCAGGACCTCCGCGCCGATTCGCACCTCCGCGGCGAGGCGCAGCTCGATCGGGATGCGTTGCTCCCGAACCAGGCAGCGAAACGCCTCGAAAGCGGTTCGCAGCGATGCCAGGGTATTGTCGTAGCGTCCGCTGTGGATATGCGGCGTCAACACCTGCACGCGCACGCCGTTCGCGGCCGCCAGGCGCAACATCTGCAGGGCCTCTTCCGCGTCCGCGGCACCATCGTCGATGCCCGGCAGGATATGGCTGTGCATGTCGATCATCGCCATCGCCTGACACGCTGCTCGCCGAAACCGAGGGAGGCACAGCATAGCATAGGGATCCTGATTGCCCCTGAAACTCAGCCAGGCTCCCCAGGTGAACCGGCTGGTACCCGGTTCGCGCGTCCGCAACAGGATCGCAGGATACGCGGTGGATGGGACCCTGTAGCTCGACTGCGTTATGCCGACCGCAGACGCTCCCGCAACCCCCACCCGGCATACTCCTTAACGGTCCTTCCATTAGCGATTGGACAAAGGATAAGAACAGGCTGAATGTCATTTGTAATCGGCGGGGGAATCAGGACCAGCGTCCACTTCCGCGTCTGTCGCATTGACCCCTTGCCCACGAGCCTCCTAGAATGCGGGATCGCTGTCGTTGTCCCTGACCAAGAGTAGATCCATGCGCACCTCCGATTTTCCGCTGCATACCGTAAAAGAAACCCCAGCGGACGCCGATATCATCAGCCACCAGCTCTTGCTGCGGGCGGGCATGATCCGCAAGCTCGCCGCGGGTCTGTATACCTGGCTTCCGCTGGGACTTCGGGTGCTGCGAAAGGTCGAGGCGATCGTGCGCGAAGAAATGGACCGGGCCGGTGCGTTGGAGGTCCTGATGCCCGCGGTACAACCGGCAGAACTGTGGCAGGAATCAGGCCGCTGGGAGCACTACGGCCCCGAACTTCTACGCATCCGGGACCGACACCAGCGCGAATTCTGCTTCGGGCCAACGCATGAGGAGATTATCACTGACCTGGTCCGCAGCGAGCTGCGGAGCTATAAGCAGCTTCCGATCAACTTTTACCAGATTCAGACCAAATTTCGCGACGAGATCAGGCCCCGCTTCGGTGTCATGCGGGCACGGGAGTTCCTCATGAAGGACGCCTACTCGTTCCATCTGGACGATGCTTCGCTGCATGAGACCTACGACAGGATGTACCAGACCTATGCCCGCATCTTCCGCCGAATCGGCCTGGAATTTCGCGCGGTGGAAGCCGACACGGGAAGCATCGGCGGGCAGAAATCCCACGAATTCCACGTGCTCGCCGCCTCTGGAGAAGACGCCATCGTATTCTCCACCGAAGGCGAATACGCCGCCAACCTAGAGCTTGCCGAGGCCCCGGCGGATGCCGGTGAGCGCCTTCCGGCGAAACTTACCATGCGCCAAGTGGAAACCCCTGACCAACATAGCATAGAGGAGGTCAGCCGCTTTCTTACCGTGCCCCCGGCTCAGTGCCTCAAGACTCTGTTGGTGCGGGGTACCGAGAGCGAGGTGGTAGCCCTTGTGCTGCGCGGCGATCATGAGCTCAATGCGGTGAAGGCGGCCAAGTTGGACCCGGTTGCCCAGCCCCTGGAGATGGCCAGCGAGGAACAGATCCGCTCGGCTATCGGCTGCGGGACCGGCTCCATTGGGCCAGTCGGACTCTCCATTCCAGTGGTCGTAGACCGCTCTGCCGCACTGGTAGCCGACTTCGTATGCGGCGCCAACGAGGACGGCAAACACTTGCTCGGTGTGAATTGGGGGCGCGACCTGCCCGAGCCGGTCGTAATCGCCGACCTGCGGAATGTTCAGGAGGGCGAACCCAGCCCCGATGGCCGGGGTACTCTGACCATCGCCCGAGGGATCGAGGTCGGCCACATCTTTCAGCTCGGAAGAAAATACAGCGAGGCCATGCATGCCCAGGTGCTCGACGAACAAGGACACTCGGTGGTGATGACCATGGGCTGCTACGGCATCGGAGTGTCGCGCGTGGTAGCGGCCGCAGTTGAACAGAATCACGACCAGCGGGGCATTATCTGGCCGGAGAGCATCGCCCCGTTTCAGGTCGCACTGCTGCCCATGAAAGCAGACAAATCCGTTCGTGTCCGAGAGGCGGTGGAAGATCTATACCAAAGGATGCGCCAGGTCGGCATCGACGTCTTGCTTGACGATCGTGCGGTCCGCCCGGGCTTCATGTTCGCGGACATGGAGTTGATCGGCATTCCCCATCGCGTGGTTCTAGGCGAACGATCGCTGGACGAGGGATTACTGGAATACCGTGGCCGACGGGATAGCGAAAACCGCATGCTCCCGGCCGGCGAGATCATCGAATTCCTTTCGCAGCGACTCGCCGGTTGATCGTTCAGCGCCGGCTCCGATGCTCGTGGCCGGCGCAGTCGGCTCTTCCGCCTGCGCATTTTTCAGAGGCAAAAACCCAATGAGCAGAGAAGAATCCTTCGATCGGGACCGTTTGCTGGATTGCGGCTATGGCAGGATGTTCGGGCCAGGCAATGCCCAGTTACCCATCCCGAATATGCTGATGATGGACCGAATCAGCAAGATTACCGACTCGGGGGGCGCTTTCGGCAAAGGCCAGATCGTCGCTGAACTGGATATCAAACCGGATCTCTGGTTCTTCGGTTGTCATTTTCCCGGCGACCCGGTGATGCCGGGCTGCCTGGGTCTGGATGCCATGTGGCAGCTCGTCGGCTTCTTTCTTGCCTGGATCGGCAACCCGGGACGAGGCCGAGCCTTGGGGGTCGGGGAGGTGAGGTTCACCGGCCAAGTACTGCCCACGGCCACACAGGTTACCTACCAGATCGACCTGAAACGCGTCATCAGCCGCAAACTGGTGCTCGGTATCGGCGACGGCAGCAGAACGTCGAAATCGAAGAGAAACGCCAGTACATGGAAATCGTTTTAAAAAATGTTTCTGCCGGTGTCATTACGCTCG